>CADBOK010000140.1 GCA_902796245.1 Oscillospiraceae bacterium
AGGGGGAAATGGCCCGAAGGGCCAATAGGGGTAGGGATGCTGTCAGCAAAGCTGACTGAGGGGATTCGAACGCAGCATATTTCGGAGCACTCTGAACCTTGCAGCCTATCCCCTCCGTCATTTTCTTCGAAAATGCCGCCTCCCCTTGTCGTGCGGGGCACGACAAGGGGAGGCTTTGCTATGGGCAATCAGTTTATAACAGTTTTTTTCAGTCCGGCTGATTGACCAACCCGACGAACAGCGGCAGGCCGTCGATGCCGGTGATGGCGAAGACGAACGGCTCGTCGAGCGTGAAGTCGATCTCCTCCTCCGGCAGCATGATCGCAGTCTCCGTGGGAGCAAGCACGGTATAGGCCGCGGCCTCGCAGCCGTCCTCGTCGATCTTGACGCGCGCGGCGTGTTTTGCCTGCGTGAGGGCGATGCCGTCCTCGTTCGCGGTCGTGAGCGGCGTGAAATCAGCCTTCATGCCGTCCAGCACGTCCGTCATGCCGAGCTGCGCCAGCGCGTCCAGAAGATCCAGATCGGACGAAACGTCAAATTTCGGCAGGCTCAGATTGACGGTCGCGGACTGCGTCTGCGACCATTCGCCGTTTGCCAGCAAAAAGCCCAGCGCGTCCTCATTCTGCAGCAGTGCGGCAGCGTCCGCGCCCTCATCCGGCTTCAGCAGCCACATCCGGCCGCTGTTCTGCAGCGAGAGCCCGAGGGCCGAAAAGCCGTCGCCGTAATACACGGTGTTATATTCGCTGCTGTGCAGGAATTCCGCGGTCACGTCGCTGTCCGGCGCATGGAACACGTCCTGCGTGGTGGCGCCGTCGTAGAAGCTGTCGCTCCACGGCGCGCGGTAGTAGATCGTCGACACCAGCGCGATCACCGTATTGGGGTCGAGCTTCAGGCCGTTTGCCTGCTCGGTCAGCAGATTTCCGGTGTGCTCATTGAGCCAGTCGCGCAGCATGTTGTTATAGGCGTCGGAGCCCATTTCCCCGGAAAACGCGGAGGCATAATAGTCTTCGCCGAGCTTTTTCAGCGTTTCATCGTTATACGAATATCCGTCCCGCAGCCAGATGGAGTTTGTAAGCGTGCTCGTGACCAGCCCGTCGTCCCAGCTGTTCTCCGTCCAGAGCTGCGCGGTCTGCTTTTGCAGCGCGTCCAGAGACTCCGCGCCCAGCGCGTCCAGGATCTGCTGCCGCGTCTCGCCGTCCGTCACAGCGGCCAGCATCGAAAGCGCCATGTACACGTTCAGCGGCGAGCACACGCGGTTTTCCTTGCCCGCATCCTGCATCAGGGCGGAAATGCCGGTCGTGAACCAGTGGGTCATGGCGGCGGGGTCGATCATATCCGCGGTTTTTTCCTGATAGCTCTCCCACCATGCATCCCAGTCCTCGTCGTATTTCTCGGAGTTAAAGTTCCCATTGCTGCCTATGTACTTCGCCTCGTTCGGATACTGTGCCATGGCAGTCTCCACCGGCGCGGCCAGCTGCGTCGGTGTCGGCTCCTCCGCAGGGGTATCCGGTGCGGCTGCGCAGGCTGCCAGCGAGAGCGCGCATGCGGCGGCAAGTAAAATTGCAAGAAGCTTTTTCATGAAAGATCTCTCCTTTATCATATATCATAAAATGTGGTCTGCTTTTACAGACGCAGAAAAACGATAGAAGTTGCACCCTCTGATTTTATGAAATTTGCCGACTTGCCTTTTTCCATGATTTGTGTACAATACAGATATAGAATATTGTTTGGGAGGCTGTTTTTATGGCTGTCGATACAGAAAAAGCGATCCGCAATCAGGTTTTGTACTCCATCTATGTCCGCAATTATTCCGAAGCGGGCACCTTCGCCGCCGTGCAGGCGGATCTCGACCGCATAAAGGCGCTCGGCACGGACATCATCTGGCTGCTGCCCATCCATCCGACCGGCGAAAAGCACCGAAAGGGCACGCTCGGCAGCCCCTACGCCATCCGTGACTACCGCGCCGTGAACCCCGAGTTCGGCACGCTGGACGATTTCAAGCGTCTGGTCGACGCCATCCACGACCGGGGCATGAAGTGCATCATCGACGTGGTCTATAACCACACGTCCCCCGATTCCTGGCTTGCAGAGCATCACCCCGAGTGGTTCTTCCACAAGCCGGACGGCACGCTCGGCAACCGCTTCGGCGACTGGTGGGACGTGGCCGATTTGGATTACAGCCACAAGGAGCTGTGGGATTACCAGATCGAAACGCTCAAATACTGGGCGCGCCTTGTCGACGGCTTCCGCTGCGACGTTGCGCCGCTCGTTCCGCTGGAGTTCTGGAAGCGGGCGCGGGAAGAGGTCGCGGCCGTTCGTCCCGGCTGCTTCTGGCTGTGCGAATCGGTCGAGCGCGGCTTCCATGTCGCCGCCCGCGCGCAGGGCTTCGCAAGTCTGTCCGACGCCGAGCTCTATCAGGCGTTCGACGCGGGCTATGACTACGACGTCTACCCCTATTTCCGCGACTATCTGGAGGGCAAAATCAGCCTGACGCAGTACGCCGACCGGCTCGACGCGCAGGAATGGCTCTATCCCGATAATTACGTCAAGCTCCGCTTCCTCGAAAACCACGACCGCGCCCGCGCGGCCCACATCCTGCCGGACGAGAAAATGCGCCGGAACTGGACGGCGTTCCTGTTCTTCCAGTGCGGTCTGACGCTTGTTTACAACGGACAGGAGGTGGACAATCCGCACGTCCCGTCGCTGTTCGACAAGGATCCCATCCACTGGGATACCGGCCGCGATCAGTCTGCGTTCCTCGCACATCTGGCAGAGCTCAAGCGCGACCCGATCTTTGCCGAAGGCAGCTATACCCTCACGGCCCTGCCGCACGACGTGCTGCTTGCCGTATATGAAAAGGACGGACGGCGCATGGCCGGTCTGTTCAGCCTGCGCGGGGAGGCTGCGCTCGTCCGCTTCCCGGCGCCGAACGGCGTGTATGAGAACCGCATCGACGGCAGCCCCGTCGAGATCTACGAGGAGCAGCTTGCCATCAATGGCGAGCCCATCGTGCTTGCGCTCTGAAAATTTTTCCGGTTTCGGGAACAACCGGCGCGCAGCGCCGTCTAATCTGTATCAATGAAACGGAGGAACTTCTGATGAAGAAACTGTATAAAAGCAATAACCGAATGATCTGCGGCGTCTGCGCGGGCCTTGCCGAGTATCTCGGCATCGATCCCACCGTCGTGCGCCTCATCTGGGCGGCCCTGGGCCTGACCGGCACGGGCATCCTGCTCTACATCATCGCGGCGCTCGTCATGCCCGAGAACATGGACGTTCTGTAAGAAAACCTGAAGCAGAACGTCCCCTGCAATGCGTTCCTGCATCGCTTTGCGCTTTGATACCCTGACCAGCCTCCGCCGCGGCGGAGGCTGGTTTTTTGTTTGCAAAAAAGCGGCGCAGGCGGAAGTGCCTGCGCCGCTATGGGGCTTGCTCAGTGTCTGTATTTATCGTCGAGCGTGGCCTTGAGCTGGCCGTCGGCGACCTCGCGGATGGCGAGCGTGACGGGCTTTTCCTCGAGCGGCTCATGGGTGAGCTCGGACTCGATGGACAGCTGACGCGCGCGGTGCGCGACCACGTTGACAAGCAGATAGCGGCTGTCAACATTCTTGAGAAGTTCCGACATTGCGGGGTAAAGCATTAGAGTTCCTCCTTTATGCAATGGATACGATCCATCATTTTACACTTTTCCGCGGTCATAATCGCAAGCAGCTCCTGCGCCGCATGCTCGACCGTGTCGTTGACGACGAGATAATCATATTGTCCGGCCTGGCTGTATTCCCATTTTGCCCGTTCCATGCGCTTTTCCATCAGTTCCGGCGAAACATCGCCGCGTTTTTCAAGCCTGCGGCGGATTTCTTCCATCGACGGCGCGGTCAGGAACACAAGAACCGCCTCCGGCAGGCGCTTTTTGATGTTCAGCGCACCGACGACGTCAACGTCCATCACGACGTCAGTCCCAGCCTCGAGCGCGGCCTGAATGGGCTTTAAGGGGGTGCCGTAATAATTGCCGACATACTCGGCATGCTCCAGAAGCTCGCCCGCGGCGATCATCTGCTCAAACTGCTCCCGGGTGACGAAATAATAGCTTTTGCCGTCGACCTCACCGGGGCGCATGGGGCGGGAGGTTGCGGAGACAGAATACTGGACCCGGTCACGCAGCTGCATGACGCGGTTCAGCACGGAATTTTTTCCGACGCCGGAGGGGCCGGAGATCGCGAACAGTTTTCCCTTCATGGCTGCGAATTCGTCTCCTCCGATGATTTTTCTTCCATGCGCGCGCAGATCGTCTCGGGCGTGACGGACGAGAGGATCACATGGTCGGTGTCCATGAGCAGAACGGATTTCGTTCTGCGGCCGAACGAGGCGTCGAGCAGCATGCCGCGCTCACGCGCCTCCTGCACGACGCGCTTGATGGGCGCGGAGTCCGGGCTGACGACGGCGAGAATGCGGGCGGCGGCGACGGCGTTGCCGAAGCCGATCGAAATGAACTTCATGTCTGCCTCCGGTCACTCGATGTTCTGTGTCTGCTCGCGGATCTTTTCCAGCTCCGCCTTGAGCTCGACGACGGTGCGGGCCTGCTCGAGATCGTTGCCCTTGGAGCCGATGGTGTTGGACTCGCGGTTGAATTCCTGCAGCAAAAAGTCCAGCTTGCGGCCGATGGGGCCGCCGTTTGTCAGCATCTGGTCGAGCTGGTTCAGGTGGCTGCGCAGGCGGACCGTCTCTTCATCCACGGCGATCTTATCGGCGTAGACGGCGGCCTCCTGCAAAATGCGGCCCTCGTCGATGTTCGTCGCGCCGAGCACCTCCTGCATTTTCTCGGTCAGGCGGGCTCGGTATTCCGCAAGCGTCACGGGGCTGCGGGCCTCTACCTTTTCCACAAGGGACAAAACAGTCTTTGCGCGGCTGCGGAGATCGGCCTCCATAGCCGCGCCCTCCTTTTCGCGCATGGCGTTGAATTTCGCCAGCGCCTCCTTGACGACGGACAGGATATCGTCCGTCAGCTTCTGTTCGTCCTCTTCCTGCTTTTCCACAACGAAAACGTCGGGCATGCGGGACAGGGCCGTAACGGAAATGTCGTCGCGGATGCCGTAATCGGCGGCGATGGACTTGAGCGCGGCAAGATATCCCTCGAGCACGGGCTTATTGAGCGCAATTTTGACGCTCTGATCCTCGGTGACGTTGACGGTGATGAACATATCCAGCTTGCCGCGGTTCACGTTCGCCTTGACGATCGATTTGACCGCATCCTCGGCGAAGCCGTAGACGCGCGGGAGCTTGACGTTCAGATCCAGATAGCGGTTGTTGACTGCCCGCAGCTCGACGGTGATCTCGCGGCCGTCGATGGTTTTTTCCGCGCGGCCGTAGCCGGTCATACTTCTAATCACGTTGTTTCCTCCATTTTCTTCAAGTAAGCGCTGATTTAATCGGCAAGAGTTGTCAGCTGACGCTACAGTCGGGACAAACGATCCGCTGACAGCCGCAGACGATTGGATCAGCGGTTACGCAAGGCTTATTCTGCCGGTTCGTCCGCTGCGGCCAGCGTCGCGGCGATGGAATACTGGCCGATGGCGCCGGCGGAGTCAAAGCCGTCGACATACACCGTGACCGGCACCTGATACGTTCCCTCCTGCGTGTAGCCGCTCATGTCGGCGACGATGCGGATGCTGTTGGCCGAGATCCGCGTCACATCCGCCGCGTCGGCGCGGATGGTGACCTGCACCTGCTGGGACAGGCTCGTGGCCTTGAATTTCTCTTCATCGACGCCGACGAACACGATGTTTGTCGTGCGCAGCGTCTTGATCTGCTTGCCCTTGATGGTGATGCGGACGGAGACGGTCTCCTCGCCGGAGACATTCTTGGCCTCGTTCGGGATCAGGATGGTGCGTTCAACCGTCTCGTCATTACTCGGAAGCGCGGACAGATCGATGGGCTCGAGCTGGATGGCGTTGAGACCGTCGAGCACAGTGGAATCGCCGGAGAGCGTGACGGCCTTGGGCTCGTAGTCCCAGTCCAGATCTGCGATTTTCGCGCCGCCGCCCTCGGTGAACTGCACCTCGATGGGCACGACCTTGTATTTGACGATCTTCATCGTGACCTCGACCGCGTCGGCGCTGAGCGTGAGCTGCGACGGGTCAACCTGCACGCCGTCCTTGTCCAGAAGCACGAACGGGACGGATTCGGTGATGGTCTTGTCGACATTGCTGCGCTCGATGGTGACCTCGGCATGATCGACGGTGCTGACAATCGACTCCGGGCCCTCGATGGTGATGGAATCAAAGTCGAAGCTGGTGCCGTCGAGCATGTAGCCCTCGGCAATCCTGACGTTGGAGAAATCGCCCCGGACCTCGACCGTCTTGCGGATCTGACGTTCGACGGTAAAGGTGATATTGGCGGGCGTTTTATCCATCCTTGTGATGGACGAGGCAGACACGGCGCTGGGGAGCGTGATGTCGTAGGACATTGTGTAGTCCTTCGTGCTGCGCACCTTGGACACGTCGATAACGGCCTTCAGCTCGTCCTTATGCTGGTCGAGCGTTTTGAGATCGGCGTTTTTGCCGTAGAAATGTACGGAGACGAATTCCTGATAGTCGCCGGTGATGACAAGCCCGTGGTCCTCGCGCAGAACCTCCGCGCCGGAGAACGTCACGGGGATATTGCCGATGGTCAGATCGACGTCCGGGTTGACGACAGTCATGACGTAGACCCACAGGCACATGGCCGCAAGGACAGAGACGATCAGGGAGAAGAGCTTACTTTTCATTGCGCACCGTCCTTCCTTTTGAAGCACGCGGCGAGCCGGCTGAAAAGCGTCTTCTTTTCCGTCTCGTCCGCAATCAGCTCGTTGGACAGCAGCTTCTGCAGCGTCTGGGGGGCCAGATGCCGCTTGAGCATGCCGCCGATGGCGACGGAGATTGTGCCGTTTTCCTCCGAGACGATCACGACGACCGCGTCGGAGACCTCGCTCGTGCCGACGCCCGCGCGGTGGCGGGTGCCGAGGTCG
>CADBOK010000141.1 GCA_902796245.1 Oscillospiraceae bacterium
CCCGCGTGTGTTTGCCTTTTTGTCTAATGCAAGGTGTAGCCTGCGCTGACAGCACCCAGCACATTGTTGATATTCTCCTGAAGTGGAAAGCAGAAGGAAAACTCTGATCCCTCCTCCAGGATTCTGCCGCAGAGGCTTCCATTCCGATGCGGCGGAATCCATTACCTAATATATATAAACATGCAGATCCTCTCCGCACAGGAAAGGATCTGCATGTTTTATAGGCGGTTTTCAGCCGCCCTGTTTCATTGATTTGCGTGTATGATCTTATGTCTTCGTCTGTAGTTCTTCCGGTGCTTTTTCCTGACAGAGCCGCTTCAGATTCTCATAGGCATAATCCATATGCGCCTGCATAAGCTTCTCAGCCTGCACGGCATCCCGCATGCGGATCGCGTCCAGAATCGCCTGATGATCTTCCACCGCCGGATCCACAACGCTTTCGGAAAGCCTTCCTTTCTTAATCGTTCGTTCTCTTGTTGTCATTCTGATCCTGTTGCCCTTTGAAAAGCCCGTAACGGATAATTTCTTTTGGTTTTATTATACAAGCTCTCCGCGTCGCGCGTAAAAAATCAACAACAATATGTTCGAATTTCACTAAAAAAGCGAAAACGCTTTCAAATAGCCGGGTCCTGATTTCAAAAGTGCAGACATGCCAAGGTTTTTTGTTCAACGAAACAGCCAGCTTTCGCTGCCGGATTGCTTTCCGCAGCAGCCGGCTGCACTGCACGCTTTTCCACAAAATGATCCGCAATTCCGCGTACGGTCTTCCTGGAGCTAATCCATATCGCGGTTACCCGGAGAAAAAAGATGCCGCGGTTTACTTACTTGATAACGCCCTTCTGGAGAATGACATTGGCGTAAATAGCGGTCTCGCCGGACTGGAGGATGCAGTAGGTCTTGCGTGCCTCATCGTAGAATTCGAAGCGCTCATAGCTGCCGAAGGCAGCCTCGCCTCTGGCATCGTACTTGGCGACGATCCTCTTGTATTCGTCCCAGATGGGGATCTCCATGCCCTTGTCCTTCTCGGCGACCTGCATGATCATGACAGGATGCTCGACATACTCATCGAGCGGAATGACCTGCAGAATCGCGTCGAGCAGCTCGGGGACGCCGTGGCCATCAGCACGGAGAAAAACGCAGTTATTGGGCTTTGCCATGGATGCACCAGGGAAATTGCCGTCGCCGATGCAGATACGGTCGCCGTGACCCATTTCGGCCAGGACCTTCAGCAGCTCCGGAGAGAGGATGGGGGGAATGTTTTTCAGCATGATTCAAATACCTCCTGTTTGATTGGGCCGCCCGTTGACTTTGGACGGCAAAGGCAATAAAATATGGATATCAGTTTGAATTTTGGGGGATCCCGTTATGGACTACGCACAGCAGCTTGCATTTTTCGCAAATATTCTCGAGCAGAAGCGCCTTGTGACCGCGTTGGAGGGCAACGCCTCCATGATCGACCGCGAAGCTGGGCTGACATATATCACGCCGTCCGGACGAATGAAGCTGCTGCTTCAGAAGGAAGACATCAGCGTCATGGACGAAAGCGGCGCGCAGGTCGGCGGGCGCGGAAGGCGGTCGAGCGAATATCTGCTGCACGAGGCCGTATACCGGGCAAGGCCGGATGTAAACGCCGTCGTACACTGCCACTGCCCGTATCTGACGGCATATGCGCTGCGGTATCAGGACTTTATCGTCCCGGAGGGCTGCTCTCTGCACGCTGTGTTCCAGCGGTTCGTGTGCCTGCCCTACGGCAAGAACGGAACGCATGAGATCCACCGGGGCATTGAGGCCGCGCTGGAGCACAGTCCGGTCTGCCTGCTTAGCGGACACGGCGTTGTGTGCGTGAGCGATTGCATGGAAAGCTGTATCGGATTGCTGGAAGCTGCGGAGGGGCTGGCAAAGACGCTGTGGGTGGCGAAGCAGATTTAAAATTCTCCGCTTAGAAAAACGCTGTCCTGTAGGGGCCGACGACTCTGTCGGCCCCAAAATGTTGCGAATTCGCCGTGGATTACAGAAAAAGCACTGTGTTCTGCGGGCGGACAGAGTCGTCCGCCCCTACAACGAAGTGGTGTCACGCTCTGGTGTGGAACGCCTCTTTGAGGCTGGGATAGAGCATGGCGTAGCGTTTTTTGGTAAGGGCGTAGGTTTTCTGAACGGCCGCGTCTGGCTCGATATCGCCGCTCATACGGATGTGGCTGCACGCCTCGGGCAGATCCTTGAACAATCCGATCGCCACGCCTGCGGCCGCTGCCGCGCCGAGGCTCGTGGCGCTGTCGGAGAAGGTCGACACGTCGTGGAGCGTTACATTGCAGACATCGGCGAGGATCTGCTTCCAGAGCTTCGATTTCGCGCCGCCGCCGATGATGCGCAGCTCGTCGATCTGCTGCTTTTCGCGCATGACGTCCAAAATCTGGCTCAGGCCGCAGGCCGTGCCTTCCAGAACGGCGCGCAGGAAATGCTCGCGCTTATGCGTGGTGTTCATGCCGAAGAAGACGCCCTGCGCCTGCGCGTCGAAAACGGGAGAGCGTTCGCCCTCCAGATACGGCAGATAAATGAGCCCGCCCGCGCCCGCTGGGGCCGTCGCGGCGGCAGAATCGAACGCGCGCGCGGAGGCGACGTCGAACAGCTCCATAGCCCACGAGACGGAGCGCCCGGCGCACTGCTCGGTTCCGAAAACGTTGCAGCCGTGGCCGTCAAGCGCATAGATATGGAACACGCGGTGCTGCGGGTCGATGAACGGCGCGTCCATCTGCCCGGCGATCCAGGCAGTGGTGCCGAGGCTGAGATAGAAGTCCCCCGGCTTCGCCACGCCTGCACCGACGTTGGCGCAGGCCCCGTCGCCGCCGCCGACAGCCACGGGAATGCCCGTGCGCAGGCCGAGACAGCCTGCGGCTTCCTCGGACAGACTGCCCGCGATCTCGCAGCTGGTGTGAATCTGCGGAAATTTGTCCAGATCGACGCCTACATTACGGAACATATCCGCATCATACTGCTGCGTCCGCAGATTCATAAGCAGGCCGTGTGAAGCGTCGGACATATCGGTCGTTTCCATCCGGCCCGTGAGGCGATAGACAAGATAATCCTTGGATTGCAGGATGCGGTATGTCCGGGCGTAGAGCTCGGGCTCATTTTCTTTCAGCCAGAGCGTCTTACAGAGCGTGGACGCAGGAGAAAGAACATTGCCGCAGATCTCATAGAAATAATCCCGTCCGAATCTGGCGCGCAGCGCGTTGGAGATCGCCAGCGCGCGCGTATCGGCGTGGATCATGGACGGACGAAGCGTCTGCCCTTCCTTATCCATGGGCAGACAGCCGAGCATATGGCCGGAAATGCCGATGGCGTCGACGCGCTTGACGTATTCGGGTGCAAGCTCCCGCAGCATCATCATGGCGCGCACGGCGCTCATCCACCAGTCGGCTGCTTCCTGTTCACAGCCGCCGTTTGGGTAGTGGCGCGTGGGATAGGTCGTTGTGACATTGCGGATAACGTTGAGATTTTCATCGACCAGCGAAGCCTTGAGGCCGCTGGTTCCGATATCGAATGCCAGTAGTGTGCTGTGCAAAATGAATCACTCCATGTTCGGGATACCGGAGAAATACCGGTGGGGACAGGCCCCGTTTTATTGTACAATATCCCGCCGGAAAAGCAAAGTACAATTTCGCGATATGACGAAAAAAGGCGGGCCGAGGCCCGCCTTTTTTTGCTGAACGCTCAGCGGATATTCTTGTACATCGGGCCGTAGGCGGCGCAGGCGCGGTAGTCCTGGCCTTCCTTATCCATGCCGAATGCGTTCCATGCGGCCGGACGGAAGATGTCCTGATCGGCGACGTTGTGCATGCAGACGGGGATGCGCAGCATCGAGCAGAGCGTGATGAGATCCGCGCCGACGTGGCCATAGGAGATCGCGCCGTGGTTGGCGCCCCAGTTCTGCATGACGGAGTAGGCGCTTTCAAACGGGCTGCCGGCCTTGCCGTCGCAGCGCGGCGTGAACCAGGTGCACGG
>CADBOK010000142.1 GCA_902796245.1 Oscillospiraceae bacterium
AATGAAATATGTCCCCGGCGTCGATATGTCCACCGGCTCTCTGGGCCAGGGCATCTCCGTTGCCGTCGGCATGGCGCTGGCCGCCAAGACCGCGCAGAAGGACTACCGCGTCTACGCCATTCTCGGCGACGGCGAGGTCGCCGAGGGTCAGGTCTGGGAGGCCATGATGGCCGCCAACAAGTACCATCTCGACAATCTTTGCGCCTGCGTCGACGTCAACGGCCTGCAGATCGACGGCGAGACGAAGGACGTCATGCCCACCGAGCCGCTGGACAAGAAGTTCGAGGCCTTCGGCTGGCACGTCATCAAGATCGACGGCCACGACTTCGAGCAGATCGAAGCCGCCTACAAGGAAGCCGAGCAGACCAAGGGCCAGCCCACCATGATCCTCGCCAAGACCGTCAAGGGCAAGGGCGTGAGCTTTATGGAAAACAACGCCGGCTGGCACGGCAAGGCCCCCAACGATGAGCAGTGGGAGACCGCCAAGGCAGAGCTCGAAGCGAAGATCAAGGAACTGGAGGGTTAAAAAATGGCTGAGAAGATTGCAACCCGTGAAGCATACGGCAAGGCGCTCGCCGCGCTGGCCGAAAAATATCCCGACCTTGTCTGCTTCGACGCAGACCTTGCGGGCGCGACCATGACGAAGTATTTCAAGGCCGCCTGCCCAGAGCGCTTTTTTGACATGGGCATCGCCGAGGCCGACATGGTCGGCGTCGCCGCCGGCATGAGCCTGTGCGGCTTCAAGCCCTTCGTGAACACGTTCGCCATGTTCGCCGCCGGCCGCGCGTGGGAGCAGGTCCGCAACTCCGTCGCTTACCCGCACCTGAACGTCAAGGTCGTCGGCAGCCACGGCGGTCTGTCCGTCGGCGAGGACGGCGCGACCCACCAGTGCATCGAGGATTTCGCCATTATGCGCGCCATCCCCGGCATGCTGGTCCTGTGCCCGTGCGACGGCAATGAAATGCGTCTGGCCGTTGAGGCACTCGTCAATTATGAAGGCCCGGCCTACATGCGTCTGGGCCGCCTGGCCGTCGAGACCGTCACCGATTCCATCCCCGGCTACAAGTTCGAGCTCGGCAAGGGCGCGACGCTGCGCGACGGCACCGACGTGACCATCATCGCCGTCGGCATGAACGTGCAGATGGCGCTGGCCGCCGCTGAGAAACTGGCTGCCGAGGGCGTTTCCGCCCGCGTCATCGACATGCACACCATCAAGCCGCTCGACACCGAGCTGGTTCTGAAGGCTGCGAAGGAAACCGGCGCGATCGTCACCTCCGAAGAGGCCAACGTCCTCGGCGGTCTCGGCGCGGCAGTCGCCGAGTATCTGGGCGAGAATTACCCCGTGCCCGTCGTCCGCCACGGCGTCAACGACGAGTTCGGCCGCAGCGGCAAGGCCCCGCTGGTGCTCGACGCCTACGGCGTGAACGCCGACGGCATCGTCGCCAAGGCCAGACAGGCGCTGGCCATGAAGAAATAAACAGACTTTCAGATGCAGCCGCCCCGGATGGGGCGGCTGTTCTGCGTAAAAGCACTTGCCGGATATTCCGAAATCGAGTATAATGTGGAAAAATGACCTGCCGGAGGGTGGGGAACGGAGGCACTTGCATATGCAGACAAGCTATCACTTTTCCGCGCCGGGCCGCACGGAGATCAGCGGCAACCATACCGACCATCAGCACGGCTGCGTGCTGGCCGCGGCCGTCGATCTGGAGACGACGGCGGAGGTCACGCTGCGGCCCGACTCCATCATCCGCGTCGCGTCCGAGGGCTACGCCCCGGTTGAGATAGACCTGAACGATCTGTCCGTCCATGCGGAGGAGAAAAATACCACGGCCGCGCTCGTGCGCGGCGTCGCCGCGGCGTTTGCCCAGCGCGGCTGTCAGCTGCGCGGCTTTGACGCGGCTGTCCGCTCGACCGTTCTGCCCGGCTCCGGCCTGTCGTCCTCAGCCGCATTCGAGGTCCTGATCGGCACGATCTGTAATGAACTGTTTTTTGACAGAAAATGCTCCGCCATCGAGATCGCGCAGATCGGCCAGTACGCCGAAAACGTCTATTTCGGCAAGCCCTGCGGCCTCATGGACCAGATGGCTTCGAGTGTCGGCGGGCTGGTCTTCATCGACTTTGCCGATCCGGCGCACCCCGTCGTCCGGCAGGCGGCGTTTGACTTCGCGCACTGCGGCTACACGCTCTGCACGCTCGACTCCGGCGCGGACCACGCGGATCTGACGGACGAATACGCCGCCATCCCCGCGGAAATGCGCTGCGTGGCCCGCGTATTCGGCAGAGACGTGCTGCGCGAGGTGGACGAAGCGGAGTTTTACGCAAATCTCAAGGCAGCCCGCGAGGCCGCGGGCGACCGCGCCGTTCTGCGCGCGATGCACTTCTTTGACGAAAACCGCCGGGTGCAGCGGCAGGTGCAGGCGTTGGAGGCGGGCGATTTTGAGGGCTTCCTCGCAGGTGTGCGCGAGTCCGGACACTCGTCGTGGATGCTGCTGCAGAACGTCATCCCCGCCGGCAGCCGGGAACACCAACAGATGGCCCTCGCGCTGGCTGCCTGCGAAAAGCAGCTGGCCGGGCGCGGCGCCTGCCGCGTTCACGGCGGCGGCTTTGCCGGGACGCTGCTGGCGTTCGTGCCGGACGACGCGCTCGCATCCTTCCGCGCCAATATGGAGGCCGTGCTCGGCGAGGGCCGCTGCCACGTGCTGTCGATCCGGCAGGCGGGCGGCGTCCGTCTGGCATGAGACGGGCCGACCGCGCGGTCACGGACCGCGAACGGATCTTACGGGTGATCGAAGCCTGCAGCTGCTGCCGCGTCGGCTTCTCCTGCCCGGAGGGCGCGTACATCGTGCCGCTGAATTTTGCCTTCGTCCCCGGCCCGCCCGACCGGTTTTATTTCCACGGCGCGCACGAGGGCCGCAAGGCGGAGCTGATTCGCACCGCGCCGCGCGTCGGCTTTGAGCTCGACTGCGCGCACGCGCTTACGGCCGGACAGACCGGCTGTTCGTATTCCTACCGGTATCAGAGCGTGATCGGCACGGGCGTCATCCGCGAGGTGCGGGAGCCGGAGGAAAAGAAGCGGGCGCTGTCGGCCATTCTGGCGCACTATGAAAAAAGCCGTCCGTTCACCTTTACGGACGAGCAGGCGCAGCGTGTGGCGGTACTCCGGCTGGATGTCGCGCAGCTGACCTGCAAGGAACATCTATGAGGAGGAGCAGCATGAACGAATTTGAACTGCAGCATCTGCCGGAGGCCTACCGGCCTCTGTCTCCGTGGAGCTATTTCGGCCTCGGCATTCTCTATTCCCTGCCGCTCGTGGGCTGGATCTTCCTGATCGTCCACGCCATCGGCAGCACAAACCTCAACCGCCGCAATTACGCCCGCAGCTATTTCTGCGTCTACGTGCTGGCGATCATCCTGATCGCCGTCCTGGCCGTCACCGGCGCACTGTCCGGCCTGACCCAGTCCCTGGGCGGAACATTCGCATAACCATCCGAATATCAAAACCGCCCGGTCAGCCCCATCTGACCGGGCGATTTATTTTCCATGCGCGCTCAAACCAAAAAACAAACCCGCGATCCAGCGTCAGCGATCGCAATTTTGCGAGGAGGAGCGACGGAGCAGGTGAGAGATGACTTTTTGATGCGACGCACAAAAAAGTCGCCGCGAACCAGCGCAGTCCGCGACGACGTGGCGGAGCGGGTGGGATTCGAACCCACGGTACCGTTGCCGGTACACCTGATTTCGAGTCAAAGAAACTATTTCGGAAGTAAAGAGAAATAGCCTCCCTTAACGGAAGAAAAGGGAACTTAAAACCCCCTTGTATTGTCTATGTTTTTCGGGGTTTCATCTCCGAAATCAGCGAAAAACCTTGCATTTCAGCGAGTTCGAAAGATTTCCGGTTTTCACCCCATTTTGCAGGCAAAAATGGATTTTGGGGAGAATTTGGGGAGAACGGAACCCCGCTAAAAACATGATTCTGCAGGACCACCTACCGATAACCGAATACATGAAAAAGGTGGATTTTGCATGAAGACGCAGTTCGAATACTATGAGGAGATAAAACGCACTTTTCCCCGCACAATGAGCAAAGACCAGTTCTATCAGGTCGCGCATATCAGCAAGGCAACAGCTCTGTATCTCCTTCAGAGCGGTCTCGTTCCATGTAAAGACTCCGGAAAGAAGACCAGACGATATACCATTAAGACAACCGATGTGATTGCCTATCTCCAAGACCGCATTCTTTATCCGGCAAAGTACGCAGCGCCGGACGGTTGGTACATAGGTCGCTCCAACGGCAAAGTGAGGCATCAGCAGGCAGGTGTAAACAGAGTCCTCTATTTCACGCCGGAACAGCGGACCTTGCTTCAGGATTACTTTCGCGAAGAAATGAGTGATCTTGAAGATCTTATTACGGTCAAGGAATTTGCTGAGTTTCTTGGCTACAATCCAAATTCCGTGGTGAGGTGGTGCAATAAGCTCACGCTCAAATGCTTCAACGTCTCTGGAAAATATCTCATTCCGAAGGTGTGCGCGATTGAGTTTTTGGCTACAGACACCTCTCTTGGCGTCAGACGAAAATCGCATAGGCATCAGCTGTTTCTTTCCGATTTTATGAACCGGAATGGAATCGCTCGATAAAACGAAAACCGCACGCAGCGGGGCGAAAAGACTTTTTGCCCCGCTGTCCTTTTGCCCGAAAACGGAAGGAGCTTGCCCGGAGGCGAAAGATTCCCTTTCCCCGCCCGCAGGCGGAAAGCTTTTTTGGTTGGGGCTTTCACTCCAATCCAATAGAGGCTGCCGGCGGACTGTTGAAAAACAGCAGCAGATACCGTACATAGCGATTGATTTTTCCATGCAAATACGTTATAATCTATTTGAAACAAATGATTTGAATAAAGATGGTGACCAGATGGCGAATTATACAGAGGCACAATGGAACGCGAAAAAGATCGAGATGATGGAAAAGTGTTTTGAGGGCTTCTCGAAGATGGGCCTGCACGGCACAGGCATCCGCGCCCTGGCGCGGTATTGCGGCTGCGGCAGCGCGAAGATCTATACCTATTTCGAGGATTTGGACGACCTGATCATCCAGTCCACCGAATACTGTATGAGCAAAGTCGAAGATGACTTTATGGCGAAAGCCCCCACCGATGTTGCGGACTTGTGGCGGTTCATGGACGAGATCCCCTACTGGACGGCGGAAAAGCACGGCAAGAAATACCGCCTGATGTATCAGGTGTACACCCACCCGAAATACCGGGAATACGGCAGGAAATTCTTCGCGGGGGTTGATCTGCGTTATACCGAATACGCAAAGAGCTTAGAGCCAAAGCTGGGGATTCCCTATCAAAAGCTGACGCCGCTGATCTTCATTCTGATCCGGGCCTGCGTCCACTACGCCCTGTTTGAGGACGAGTTTTATCTGAAATCCCAGATCGAAGTGCTGAAAGAAACCTTGGAATTATTTGTGAGGAAGTACAACCCGAAAGCAATCCCAAAGGAGGACTGAAAACATGAAAAAACGGTTATTGAGCATCCTGCTCGCGCTTTGCCTTGTAGCAGGACTGCTGCCCACGGTGGCGCTGGCGGATGAAACGCCGAGTTACAGCATCGATGCGAACGGAACTCTCGTCATTTCCGGCACAACCGACGGTTCGGATCTTCCCACCGGAGGATTTACGAGCATCGAAATCACAACGACCGGCGTGGTCACAGGCGGGACCTATACCGCTTATGTGGAAAACTACGGTACGATCAAAGCCGGTAATTTTGGCGAGGTGATGAACCGAAACGGAGGAGCCGGCAGCGGCCTGGCCCTGATTGAAAGCGGTACGTTTGAAAAGGTTTCCAACTACGGAAATATGACCGGCGGCACCGTGAAAGACCTCACCAATTTCGATACTACGAATTATGGACACACGGTGCAGGGCGTCACGGTCACAGGCTCACTCTATAATAGCAACAGCAATTGCAATGACATGACCCTGCTCATTGGCCTGACATCTGTTACAAATAATCTTAGTATTACGACCGTCAGGCAGTTGGTCAATGGAACAGAGATTCTTTGCCCCGTGGGTCAGAATGCCGATTCGTGGCTCAAGAGCAACGTTGCAAATGCTGATTGGTACCAACTCAATGGTGAAGAATGGGTGAAGCTCACCGACACGGATGTATTCCCCTGCGGGAATACGTTCTATTCCAAGATTCCCGGCATGAGCCTTGGCACGATGGGCTCGATGCAGGATATCATCAGCGGCAGCTGGATCGTGCCTGTTGCCGACAGCAAAAATCCTAATGTGATCAATCCGGTATTCAATGGAAAGATCGGTGTGTTTAACTCATCCGCGGTATGGTATGTGGACGGTCAACCAGTTGAGGGTAAATTCAGTCCCCCGGCAATGTCCTATACCGTTACAGAGGCCGACATTGGAAAAGACGCGGTGGCCAAACTGACGGACGGATATGCAACGATTCAGAGCCCCACCATTCGGATCGTGAAGTCTCTGTCTGTGACAGTTCCCGCCACCTCTGCCGTCGGCGAAACCATTACGCCTGTTTTCAACTGGAAGCTGAAAACAAATTATTCCGAGGGTATGACCTATCAGTGGCAGCGGGACGGTGTTGACATTGAAGGAGCTACCTCGTATACCTATACCGCGACGGAATCCGATCTCAATCACAAGCTGACCCTTAAGATCTTCGTCAAGGGTACGCATTATTACACCACCGATGAGGTTGCCGTTGCGACTCTACACACCCATTGCATCTGCGGCGGCAATACCAATGTGGGCGACCACACGAGCCATACGGATGTGACATGGACCGGCGTCAGCTCCCTTGGCGAGATCACCGGCTCGGGCAGCTATTATCTGACGGGCGATATTTTGATGAACAGCAATCTGAATATCACCGGCACGGTTAATCTGTGCCTCAACGGTTATAAGATATACACCCTGCCTAAGTCCCAATTCTACGGCTACGGCACGGTCAAGATTCAGACAGGTGCTGCACTGAACGTCTGTGACTGCTCTGATGATGAGAATGGTCTTATCACCACATGCCGCGGCAGCTATGCCATCGAGAACAGCGGTACCCTGAACCTCTACAGTGGCTCCGTGGAGCGTAGCTCCGACGATAACGAAGCTGCGGTCAAGGTGAATGCCGGTGCTGTCTTCCATATGTATGGCGGCAAAATCGGCGGCAATGCCAAAGCCATCCTTGCCTACGGTACGGTCAACGTCTCCGGCGGCACTGTGAGTGCCAAGCGTCAAGCTATGGAAGTCTACGCAGGAAGCGAAGTTACCGTCTCCGGTAATGCAGCACTTTCCGTCACCGGATCAGGCTATTCTACCATCGCTATTTACGGCGGTACGGTGAACATTTGTGGCGGTACGGTGACGAACGATTCCGGTGCTGCCGTCTACGTTCCTTCCGGCGAAAGCAGCACCCTGAACATCAGTGACGGTGAGATCTCCACCTCTTCCTCTGCCAAGAAGGATACCATCC
>CADBOK010000143.1 GCA_902796245.1 Oscillospiraceae bacterium
CATCGACTATATCGTCATGGAGCTCATCGAGGGCATCACCCTCAAGCAGTATATGGAGCAGAAGGGCACGCTCAACTGGCGCGAGGCCCTGCACTTCTCCACCCAGATCTGCAAGGCGCTCGAGCACGCGCACAGCCGCGGCATTATCCACCGTGATATCAAGCCCCACAACATCATGATTCTGAAGGACGGCAGCGTCAAGGTCGCGGACTTCGGCATTGCCCGTGTCTCCTCCGCGCAGAACACCCTCACGCGCGAAGCGCTCGGCTCCGTCCACTATATCTCACCCGAGCAGGCCAAGGGCGCGCAGGTTGACTGCCGTGCCGACCTCTATTCGCTTGGCGTCGTCATGTACGAAATGCTGACGGGCCGCCCGCCGTATGACGGCGATACGCCCGTCTCCGTCGCCATCCAGCACATCGGCGGCCATCCCACCATGCCGCGCGAGCTGAACCCGTCCATTCCGCTCGGCCTCGAGCAGATTACCATGCACGCCATGACGGCGGAGCTCTCGCACCGCTATCCCTCGGCCACCCGCATGCTCCACGATCTGGAGGAATTCCGCAAGGAGCCGAACATCGTCTTTGACTTTACCGCCGAGGCCGACAGCATCGACGTGCAGCGCCTGCTGAGCGACCCTGACTATATGCCGAAAACGCTCGGCCGCACGAACGCGGTCAAGGGCGCGCTTGCCGATGCGGTCGCGAAGAAGAAGCAGCTCGAGCAGGACAAAAAGGCCCAGCAGGATGCCTCCCGGCGCGGCAGCCGCGTCGCGGTTATCGCGGGCATCGTCTGCATCGCGCTGGCTGTGATCGTTATCTGCTATTTCCTGTACAACTATTTCTTCTCCGGTCTGTTCGGCAGAACGGAGGAAACGGTGGTCCCGAAGCTCATCGGCCTGAACGCCGAGCAGATCCGGGCCGAGGATTACCCGGACTTCGTCATTCAGATCGACGGCTATGTCGAAAGCAGCCAGTATGAGGCGGGCATTGTGATCGACCAGTCGCCGCTGCCCGAAAAGCAGGCGAAGGTCGGCAGCACCATCAAGCTGACCGTCTCCGCGGGCGTCAGCGAGACGAAAATGCCGCCGCTTGTCAACCTCACGCGGCAGAACGCCGAACAGCAGCTGAACGCGCTCGGCCTGAATCTGAATATTCAGATCGAGGAGCGCAAGGACGATATCTACACCGAGGGCTACGTCATTCAGACGGACCCGTCCAGCGGTACGCCGCTCACCAGCGGCCAGACTGTCACGCTTACCGTCTCGCTCGGCCCGGATATCGAGCTGATCGAGGTCCCGATGCTCGTCGGCGAGGACGTGGACAAGGCGCTGCAGATGATCGCGGACGCCGGTCTGCAGAACGGCAGCATCCGCAGCGACGACAGCGACCTGCCTGCGGGCACGGTTACGTTCCAGTCGATCGACGGCGGCCAGATGGTCAAAAAGGATACCGTCATCAACCTGCGTGTGTCCAAGGGCCCGCAGGAGGCCGAAACGCCGGTTGTGACCAATCTCACGCAGGATCAGGCCGTTCTGCAGGGCGATACCGTTACGCTTTCCATCTCTGCCTATTCCGCTGACGACGGGACGCTTCGCTACGCCTGGTACATGAGCAGCGACGGCAGCTATGAAAACGCCGCCCTCGTTTCGCGCAGCAGGGAAGGGAACACGACCTGCGAGGCCGATACCTCCGCCCCCGGCACGTATTACTATTTCTGCGTCGTGGAAAACTCCCTCGGCGACGATACGAAGACCACCAAGTCCAACATGATCGAGGTCGTCGTGCAGGAGAAGACCGTGGAAAAGACAATCGAGGTCACGCTCCCGGGCAAGAGCGGCCTGTATGAGCTCACCGTCTATGTCGACGGCGTGCTGCAATACGGTCCGTCGTCCGTGTCAGTCACGGACGACCATGCCATCATTGTCCAGGTCACCGTCAGAGGCAAGGGGACGCTCCCGGTCGATGTTTATCTCGACGGCGCGCTCTACGATTCGCAGCTGATCCTGTTTGAGTAAGCGCATGGAAGAATATCGCATCATCAAAGCCCTGAGCGGCTTCTATTACGTACAGACCGAAGACGGCGTCGTCGAGTGCCGCGCCAGAGGCCGCTTCCGGCGGCAGGACCAGTCGCCCCTTGTCGGCGATTTCGTCCGCATCACCCGGCAGGCAGACAAGGGCGTTCTGGAAGCGCTTCTGCCCCGGAAAAACGCCTTTATCCGCCCGGCGGTCGCGAACATCGATCAGCTGGTCGTGCTGGCCTCCTGCGCCATCCCGGTGACAGAGCCGTTTCTCATCGACCGCGTCCTCGCCATCGCCCGGCTGCAGAACGTCCCGGCGCTCGTCGTCGTCAATAAGGATGATCTGGCACCGGCGCAGCCGCTTGCGGAGATCTACCGCGGAGCGGGCGTCCCCGTTCTCGTCACGAGTGCGGAGACGGGCGAGGGGATCGAGGCACTGCGCGAAGCGCTCGCGGGAAAGCTCTCCTGCCTGACCGGTAACTCCGGCGTCGGCAAATCGAGTCTTCTCAACCGCGCCTGCCCGCAGCTCTGCCTCCCTGTCGGCGAGGTTTCGGAAAAGCTCGGCCGCGGCCGCCACACGACGCGCCATATCGAGCTCTACAGCCTCGGAGCCGATACATTTGTCGCCGATACCCCCGGCTTCTCCGCATTCGACACCGAACGCATGGAGCTGGTGCATAAGGAGCAGCTGCAATATGCGTTCCCGGAGTTCGCCCCGTATCTCGGCCATTGCCAGTTTCCCGATTGCGCCCACCGCAAAGAACCCGGCTGCGCTGTCCGCAAGGCCCTTGCCGAAGGCAAGATCGGCCAGACCCGCTATGACAGCTACGAACGCCTGTACGAGCTGGCCAGCCAGATCAAAGAATGGGAACTCAAATAAAAACCCGCACCCGGACGCAGCATGCGTCCGGGTGCGCGGCGTCTAAAGGCTCCCCTTGGGCGCAAGGGGCCAAAAGGGGTAGGGACGCTGGCCCGAAGAGCCTGAGGGGATTCGAACACCGCAGATTTCGGAACACCCCAAAATACGCACGACCTTGGTAAGGGCGGGGCTCTGCTCCGCCCGGCGGAATGCACCTTTTCTACGAAAAGCTTCGGCGAATTTGTAATATTTTGTGGTCAACGATACGTTTTACAATGTTGGAACTCATATTAGAAATCAGCAACTGCCCATCAGCATTTTCTTTTGCTTCTCCAAAAGAAAACGAGCCCGGGGGGATTTCGATTTCCCCCCGGAGCCCCCTTGAACCGACCAAGAAAACCCCCTTCGGTTTTCTTGGATCTTTCCCGCGAGATTTGCTAGAGCTCAAAAATACACGTGCTCAAATCAAGCATACCTCACTCGTTCTGCGCTTTCTCTCCCGCCTTTGCCTTCTTGATATACCGGTAAATGCTCGCCTGCGAACAGGAGAGCTCTTTGACCGTGAACTGCACCGCGCCGCGCAGCTCGAACATGCCCTGTTCGTGCAGCTGGGCGATGATGCGGGTGCGCTCGGCCTGCGTCAGGCGGTCGAGCGGCACGTCGACGGACTTCGTGACCGTCTCGAACAGCTCCTCCATCAGGCTGTTCATATCCGACTGGAAATGCTCCGCCGGGACGCTTGCCGCGTGCTGCGGCTGCATGGGCTGCTTGGCGGGCGCGTCGACAGGGAAGTAGTGGTGGTGGACAAAATCGTCCGGATGGATGAGCTTCAGAATGGCGTCGCTGATCTCGTGGAACCGGCTGTCGTCAAAATTGATGCACAGCAGCCCCACCAGCTTGCCGTTATCCTTGATAAACATGGTGCTCGAACGGATGGTCTTTCCGTTTGCGAGCTGGCCGGTGTAGTTCAGATTATAGTCGCTCGTCTCATACTGCTTCTGCATAATCATGCGCAGCGCCGCGTTCGTAATCGGCGCGCCGACGCTGCGGCCGCTGATGGAGCCGTTGGCGATGGCGGCCACGCGGCTGGTTTCCGGCAGGATCTCATGCAGCACGACCTCATAATCCGGCCCGAGCGTCGCGCCGAGGTATTCGACCAATACGGTATACTGCCGAAGCATCTGTTCCGTCATGGGGGTATCCTCCTTGTGAAGCATCTCTTGTTTCTCATACTAGCACAGTTTTTTCACGAAAGCAACGAAATTGGGTCATTTTTATCACAATATTTTCTCATTGCGATAAAATATTTTTTAACATACGAAAAGTGCAGCTCAAAATTGTGCATAACGTACAATTTTGAGTTTTTATTACGCTGGTTTACAGTAATTATATTGACAACCACATTGCAAAATGATAAACTCTTATCATAATGAGGAGGTGAGGACAGTTTATGAAAACCGTCATTTCTACTGAAAAGGCCCCCGCGGCCATCGGCCCGTATTCGCAGGGCATTCAGGCAGGCAGCCTGATCATCACGTCCGGCCAGCTGCCCATCGACCCGGCGACCGGCGCGTTCCCCGCGACCATCGAGGAGCAGACCCGTCAGTCCCTCGAAAACTGCAAGGCAGTTCTCGCAGCGGCAGGCGCGGCCATGGAAAACGTCATCAAGACGACCGTTTTCCTCAGCGACATGAACAACTTCGCAGCCATGAACGGCGTTTACGCCACGTTCTTCGAGGGCGCATGCCCCGCGCGCAGCGCAGTTGAGGTCGCCCGTCTTCCGAAAGACGCGCTCGTCGAGATCGAGTGCATCGCAGTCCTGTAAGAAGGACAAAAATCCGTAAATTGATACTGTCCGCCAGGCGCCGGCAGAAAGCCTGTCTGCGACGACCGGGGTATCTCCAAAACAATCGGCGTAAAACGCCAATACAAATGGAGGTCAGTATTATGAGTCACGAATATCCGCTGAATGTCCCCGCACCCCATCACTTTACCTTTGCCGTCCGCGACATTCCCGACGTTACCGTTGAGCAGCGCGAGCGCGTCCTGAAAGCCACCCATTACAACGAGTTTGCATTCCCCGCCGGCATGCTGACGGTCGATATGCTCTCCGACTCCGGCACCACCGCCATGACCAACCACCAGTGGGCTTCCCTGTTCCTGGGCGACGAGGCATATGGCCGCAACACCGGCTACTATGTCCTGCTCGACACCTTCCGCGACATCTTTGAGCGCGGCGGCGAA
>CADBOK010000144.1 GCA_902796245.1 Oscillospiraceae bacterium
AACCGCATATTGCGATTTTCCCCATCATACACATAGAAAGGAGCCAAATTATATGGCTAATTATCCGACTCCGCATATCAATGCCAAACCCGGCGATTTTGGCAGAACCGTTCTCATGCCCGGCGACCCGCTGCGGTCGAAGTTCATTGCGGAAAACTTTCTGGAAAATGCCGTCCTCGTCAATAATGTCCGCGGCATCCACGGCTATACCGGCACGTATCATGGCGTGAAAATTTCCGTCATGGCCTCCGGCATGGGCATGCCGTCCATCGGCATTTATTCCTGGGAGCTGTATACCGTGTTCGGCGTGGAAAATATCATGCGCATCGGCTCGACCGGCGCGATGCAGGAGAACATCAACCTGCGCGATATCGTCATCGGGCAGGGCGCCTGCACGGATTCGAACTGGGCGGGCCAGTACCATCTGCCCGGCACGTTCGCGCCCATCGCGGACTACCACATGCTCGAGACCTGCGTCGAGACGGCGAAGGAGCTGGGCCTTGCGTACCACGTCGGCAACATTCTGTCCTCCGACCGCTTCTACGGCGACGACGGCGACATGACCGGCGGCTGGATCGGCAACAAGGCGTGGCAGAAGATGGGCGTTATGGCCGTCGAGATGGAGGCGGCAGCGCTCTATATGAACGCGGCCCGCGCGGGCAAGCGTGCGCTTGCCATCTGCACGGTGTCCGACCATCTGCTGCGAAACGAAAACTGCACCGCCGAGGAGCGTCAGAACGGCTTTACGAACATGATGAAGCTGGCGCTCGAGACGGCTGTGAAACTGGAGAAATAAGCGATGAAACGAGTATTTCTGATCGTTCTTGATTCCTGCGGCGTGGGCTATGAGCCGGACGCTGCGGAGTTCGGCGACGTCGGGGCCGATACGCTGCGCACATGCAGCCGGTCTTCGAAGTTTGCCATGCCGAACCTCGTTTCCATGGGCCTCGGCAATCTGGACGGGATCGATTATCTGCCGAAAACGGACAAGCCGCAGGCGGCGCTTGCAAGATTGCAGGAGCTTTCACGCGGCAAGGACACGACCATCGGCCATTGGGAGATCGCGGGCCTTGTCTCGCCGCAGCCGCTGCCGACGTTCCCGCACGGCTTCCCTGAAGAGGTCCTGAAGCCGTTTTCCGAGCAGACGGGCCGGGGCGTGCTGTGCAATCTGCCGTATTCCGGCACCGAGGTCATCAAGGACTACGGCCGGGAGCATGTGAAGACCGGGGATCTGATCGTCTACACGTCGGCGGACTCCGTGTTCCAGATCGCGGCGCACGAGTCCGTCGTGCCGCCCGAGCAGCTTTATGAATACTGCCGCATCGCGCGGAAGCTGCTGACCGGCAAATACGGTGTGGGCCGCGTCATCGCCCGCCCGTTCGAGGGCGAATGGCCGTATACGCGCACATCCCGCCGCCACGATTTTTCGCTTGAGCCGCCCGCAAAGACCATGCTCGACGCCATCGTCGAGGCAGGGCAGGACATGATCGCCGTCGGCAAGATCCACGATATCTTCGCCGGACGCGGCATGACGGAGTTTACCTATACCTCCGGCAATACCGACGGGCTTGCGAAGACGCTTGCGATCGCGGACCGGGACTTCACCGGCCTGTGCTTTGTGAATCTCGTTGATTTCGATATGCTCTACGGTCACCGCAGGAACCCGGACGGCTATGCGCGGGCGCTGCATGAGTTTGACACGTGGCTGCCGGAGCTGCTCGCGAAGCTCGGCGACGACGACTGCGTCGTCATCACCGCCGACCACGGCTGCGACCCAGGCTACCTGAAGCACACCGACCACACGCGCGAGTATATCCCCATGATCGCGCTCGGCAAAAAAATAAAGCCCGTCAATCTCGGTACGCGCGCAGGCTTCTGCGACATTGCCGCGACCGTGACGGAGCTGCTTGGCGTCCCGTACCAGACGCCGGGGAGGAGCTTTGCTGCGGAGCTGGTTTAAGAAGAACGAAAGGAGAACGTCCATGACACCGGAAGAGCTTGTCCGGCAGGCGCTTGCCGCGATGAAATTCGCCTATGTGCCGTATTCCGGCTTTACGGTCGGCGCGGCGCTGCTGACAAAGAGCGGAAAGGTCTATCTCGGCTGCAACATTGAAAACGCGGCCTACGGCCCGAGCAACTGCGCCGAGCGCACCGCAATTTTCAAGGCCGTCTCCGAGGGCGAGCGGGAGTTTGCCGCCATCGCCGTCGTCGGCGGCAAGGACGGCGTCGCCGCCGATATTTTCCCGCCCTGCGGCGTCTGCCGCCAGGTCATGCAGGAATTCTGCGAGCCCGGCTTCATGATTTACATGGGCCGCAGCGACGGCACCTACGTCGCAGAGTCTCTCGGCGCGATGCTGCCGTATGGCTTCACCGCGGACAAGTATATGAAATAAGCGCAGGCCTGCCCGGATCCCCCCCGGGCGGGCCTTTTGCCGCTGCGCGCTTTCCTCTTGCAAAATTTGTCGAATCTGGTATGATGGCAGGGAAAGGAGCGCCTTATGAAAAAAACAACACGATTATTATCCGCAGCTCTGGCGCTGTGCCTCCTGCTGGCGTTGGGCATTCCCGCGCGGGCAGCCGCGGCGCAGGACTGCGGCGCGAAGCTGCTGGCCATTACGTTTGACGACGGGCCGGGCAACGATACCGGCGCGCTGCTCGACGGCCTTGCCGAGCGCGGCGTACACGCCACATTCTTTGTCAACGGCGTCAACGCCTCCGGCTGGCCGGAGACGCTGAAGCGCATCGTAAACGAGGGCCACCAGCTCGCGAACCATACGTACAACCACAAGAATCTCAACACCTGCTCCGCGCAGACGGTCGAATATGAGATCAGCGCCGTGCAGGCGCTCATCACCGCCGCGGGCGGCGACGAGAACGCCTATATCCGCGCGCCCTATGGCAACGCGAACAAAACAGTCCGGTCTGTCGTGACCGCGCCGCTGATCTACTGGTCGGTCGACCCGGAGGACTGGAAATACCGCAACGCAGAGACAGTACGCAGCAACATCGAATCCGGCGTCTTTGACGGCGCGATCATTCTGGTCCACGATATTTATAAGACCAGCGTCGACGGCGCGCTGGCCGCGATCGACGATTTGCTGGCCGAGGGCTATGAATTCGTCACGGTCAGGGATCTGCTGCTGCGGCGCGGCGTGACGCCTGAGGCGGCGACGGTCTATTATTCGGCAAAAAACAACGGGATCAATCTGCCTGCCGACGCCGTCGGCGCGCAGGCGTTCGACGAGAGCCGGATCGAAACGCACTGGGGCTACGCCGCGATGAAGACCTGTCTGGACTACGGCTGGATGACGCTGACGGATACGGGCGAGTGGAAGCCCAACGCATTTGTCACGCGGGCGGAATTTGCCGCCGACCTGGCCCGTTTCGCGGGTATCCATACGCTGTATCCGACGGACGGCGCGGCGTGCTTCTCAGATATCGACCTGACGGCGGCAGACGCGCCGTATCTGGCCTGGGCGGCAGACAGCGGAGTTGTTGCGGGCTACGACGACGGAACCTTCCGGCCTGAAAAGACCCTCACGCGGGAGCAGATGGCCGTGATGCTGGCACGGTATTATATCCGCTCCGGCGTGACGGCGCAGGGAAGTCCGGACTTTGCGGACGCCGCGAGGATTTCCAGCTGGGCGGTCGACGGCGTGGGGATGTGCGCAGGGCTCGGGCTCGTGCAGGGCGACGCACGCGGCCGCTTCCTGCCGCAGAGCAGACTCACCCGCGCGCAAATTGCAGCCATCCTCGTGCGGATGGCGGGATAAAGCACAAAAACGGCGGGCGCTGCGGGTGCAGCGTCCGCCGTTTTATGACCGGAAGGAAGAAATCGTGGAGGAGT
>CADBOK010000145.1 GCA_902796245.1 Oscillospiraceae bacterium
AGAATGGTGTGTCGTGACTTCATTCTACCAGAGCCTGCAAACTATGTCTTCTTTTATGCGGTTTTCAATTTGCGCAACTTATTGTACATTATCTATCCCTAGGCTGAACCCTCTTTTCGCGGAGGGCATTTTTGTATAAAGAAAACCACCGGCAGTGCCGGTGGTTCCAAAAAGCTTTCGCTATGCCCAGAAAAAATGTCCGAGCGAAGCAAAGAACAAATCTGGAAAGCAGCGGATACGGTACGATTCAAAAAGGCAGATAATCGAGAGTGACGAAAAGTAAAATGCGGCACACGGCTATTTCAATAGCAGTATCCTGCACAAGAACGACTGTATACCCATCCCCCACCACGCGGATGAGCCCCGCAAGTAACGCTTCCTCATAGGCCGCCAGCGTCAGAAGCGAATTTGCAAAGCCGTTTCTCAGTGCCGTCGGGTCGTCCGTGTAGGCCGTCCAGCCCCCGCTTGCGTATAAGCCAAGAATCTCCGGCTCGTTGTATTCTTTATATTCCCTGATCTCCATATTGGTGCCCTCCATTTTCAGCGCAGTCATATGCGCGTTCTATCTTAACGCTATGCGGCGCGCTTCGCAAGACGTCTTTCCGGTAATCGATACGAAGTCTGCTGATCCCTGGTTCATTCAATTTCGCACATTATGAGCGAATTCATCAGTCTCTGTTTTGTAATCTATAATTATAGTATACGGCAGAACCTCGGCTGCCGAAGGGTTCAGGATAGTCAGGATAGCAGGATGCGGTCGTTGTCCAGCGCTTCGCCGGTGCCGGATCTGAAGCGTTCAAGCAGGTCGCTTACATCCATATGCGCGCGCTCTTCACCGCTGACATCCAGAATAATCCGCCCGCCGTTCATCATCAGCGTCCGATTGCCGAGGGCGAGCGCGTCGCGCATGTTATGCGTCACCATCAGGCAGGTCAGCTTCTGCTCAGACGCGATACGCGCGGTCATAGCCAGAATTTTCTCCGCCGCGCCGGGGTCGAGCGCCGCGGTGTGCTCGTCGAGCAGCAGGAGCTTCGGCTAGGCAATCGTCGCCATCAGAAGCGTCAGCGCCTGCCGCTGTCCGCCGGACAGGAGCCCCACCGGCTGCCGCAGCCGATCCTCCAGTCCCATATCCAGTTCGCGAAGCTGCGCGCGGAAGCACTCGCGGTCTTGGCGGCTGATATGCCCAAGCCAGCCGCGGCGGCCGGCGGCCAGCGCGAGATTTTCCTCGATCGTCATGCCCGGCGCACTGCCGCGCATCGGATCCTGAAACAGGCGGCCGATGATCTTTGAGCGCCGGTACTCCGGCAGGAGCGTCACATCCTGCCCGTCCAGCAGAATTTCGCCGCCGTCCGTCAGGAAGCTGCCGCTGATGGCGCCGAACAGCGTGGATTTTCCCGCGCCGTTTGCGCCGATAATCGTGATGAAGTCCCCGTCCGGCACGCTGAGCGACAGCTCGTGCAGGGCGCGTTTTTCGTTAACCGTTCCGGGATTGAAGGTCTTGGAGATTTTCTTCAGCTCCAGCATCTGTCTCAGCCTGCCTTTCTCTGCATTCTGCGCCGGAGAACCGGCAGCTGCGTTTTGAGGTATGGGATCGAAATTGCAAGCACGACGATGACCGCCGACACCAGCTTCAGCATGAACGCCGGCATATCCAGCCGCAGCGCGACGGTATAGACCAGCCGGAAGATCACCGCGCCCAGAACCGCGCCCACCGCACGCAGGAGGATCCCGCCGCGGCCGAGAATCGTGCTGCCGATCAGCAGCGAGGCCAGCGCGATGGTGACCATGCCCTGCCCGATGTTGATATCCGCCGCCTTCTGATACTGCGCGAGCAGGCAGCCGGACAGCGCCGTAAAACTGCCCGCGATGCACAGGCCGACTGTCGTGGTCATGGCCGGGTTGATGGAAGACGAGCGCACCATGTCTGGGTTATTACCGGTCGCGCGGATGGCGAGGCCCATGCGGGTGCGAAGGAACAGCGTCAGAAACAGTACGATCATCACCACCGCCGCAAGCGCGGTCAGCAGCTTATACTGCCCTGCGAGCGGCGTACCGGCCAGCGCTGTTTTCATGAGGGAAAACACCGTCTGCGTCTTGTTGAGGCTCAGAAGCGACGCGCCGTCCATAATGGCAATATTGATGGAGTAAAGCGCCGTATTGACGATGATCCCGGCAAGCAGGCTGTTGACGCCCATGCGTGTCTGCAAAACAGACACGACCAGCCCTGACACCAGTCCCGCGCCCATCGCCGCGAAAACAGCCAGCACCGGATGGCCCGCCATAGCCGTGACCGCGCCGGTCACGGCGCCGAGCGTGAAGCAGCCGTCCGTAGACAGGTCGCAGACGTTCAGCATGGTATAGCTCAGATACAGCGCCAATACGGTCACGGAGCAGATCAGCCCCAGTTCCAACGCCGTCTGTATCAGTCCCAGAACACTCGATAGATCCATGATGATTCCTCTTTCTGTTTTTAAAGGATACCCGGAGCCGGGCACATACCGGCTCCGGGCAATTTGTCTGTTTTTACGAGAAACTCTCCGCCGTCGTCAGCGTGGTGATTTTGGTGCAGTACGGCTCGAACGCCTTGCTGACCGCGTCAAAGTCAAAGCCAAGCGCCGCGCAGGTCTCCGTGTTGATGGCGGCTGTGCCGTTGTCAAAGGTCTTGACCGGCGTGGACGCGGGATCGGCGCCGTTCAGCAGGATATCCGCGATCATGTCCGCCGTTTCCCGGCCAAGGTTCGCATAGTCAACGCCGTAGCCCAGGAACGCGCCGTTCAGCGCGAAGGAATCTGCGCCGGTGTACTGCGGGATGCCCGCGTCGATGAATGTCTCGTAGATGGCAAGCTCAGCTTTCATGATGGAGTTATCGGTCGGGGTGAAGACCGCGTCGACACCGTCGGCAACCATGGCCTGCGCGGCCAGCATGACCTCGTCGGCGGTGCTGCCGGTGTGCTCGACGTATGCGATGCCCTTTTCGTCCAGATAGGCCTTGGCGCTGGCAATGGCCGCCGTCGAGGAATCCTGCCCGGCATCATACAGAAGACCGATCTTCGCCGCATCCGGGTCGGCCGCAAAGATCAGATTCATAACGGCTGCGGTATCCAGATAGTCGGAGGTTCCGGTCACGTTGCTGCCCGGTGCTTCCAGCGACTGCACGAGCCCTGCGCCGACCGGGTCGGAAACGGCAGCAAACACGACGGGCGTCCGGCTGTCCTCTGTGGCCGTCTGCATGCGCATGGCGACGGGGGTGGCGACGCCGACGAGAAGATCCGCGCCGTTGCTCTGGAAGTTTGCAATGATCTGCTCCATCACGGTCGCATCCGCGTTGCAGTTATCATAATCGATTTCAAACTGTACGCCGTTCTCTTCGCCGAGCTCGGCAAGGCGCGTCTGGATGTTCTCCACGATCTGGTTGAGGGAAGCGTCGTCGACATAGTTGCAGATGCCGACGCGGAAGGTCTGCTGCGTGGTCTCGGGTTCGGCCGCAGTGTCTTCGGCGGGCTTCTGCCCGGCGGCGCAGCCTGCCGCCGTCAGCAGGACAGTAAAGCTCAGGATGGCTGCTGCAAGTTTTCTCAGGTTCAGGTTTTTCATAGTGTGTTCCTCCATTTTGGCGTTTCGCCGTTTGTTTTTTGGGGTGGCGGATGGAGGGGCCGATGCCGGCGGCCGAATTTGGAGTATAAAAAAACAGCCCCTTATCCCACATATGGGACAAGAGCTGCACTCCTGCGATACCACCCAAATTGACGCTTGCGCGTCCGCTCGCTACTGCGTACCATCATACGCATCCCGATGGATAACGGGTGGGCACCCGTCGGCTCCTACTTGCATCCGTCCGGATGGGTTCAGGCCGCCCTCAAAAGTCCATTCCCCTCACGCCGTTCCGCTGCACTCACACCGCCGGCAGCTCTCTGACGCCCGGTTTTGTAAGGGTACTCCTCTTTCTCAAAGGTTTCGTTGGTATTTCGTTGTTGGCGCTATTATAGCCGCGGCGCGGCTGGAAGTCAATCGTCAATTTAAACGAAAAAAGTGCGGCGGCGGGGCCGCAATTTCTGCATGCGGAGCTTGCGGGGCGGGATATGGGCGGATGACGAGAAGTCTTTTTTCTGCTTCCTGCTGAGATTTCTCAGGCTTATTTGTAGAGGCCGATATGGCCTACATCGGCCCCTACAAACGCACGGTTTGGAAGTGCTCCGGGATTTGTGACGTTC
>CADBOK010000146.1 GCA_902796245.1 Oscillospiraceae bacterium
AGAACGTCGGTCATCTCGTTGCCGCGCTCGCCGCAGCCGATGTAAACGACGATGTCCACGTCCGACCACTTGGCCAGCTGGTGCTGCACAACGGTCTTGCCCGAGCCGAACGGGCCGGGAACGGCGGCTGTGCCGCCCTTGGCCAGCGGGAACATGGTGTCGATGATGCGCTGACCGGTCATAAGCGGCTTCGAGGGGGTAAACTTCCGGTCATACGGACGGGCCACGCGCACGGGCCACTTCTGCATGAGACTTAAATTCTCTTCGCCCTTTTCCGTTTCCAGCACGCAGACCGTCTGCTCGACGGTAAATTCGCCGGATTTGATCTCCTTGACGGTGCCCGCCATTTTGGGCGGCACCATGATCTTGTGCAGAACAGCGCTCGTCTCCTGCACGGTGCCGAGCACGTCGCCGCCGGAGACCTTGTCGCCCTTCTTGACCGTGGGCGTGAAGGCCCACTTCTTTTCGCGGTTCAGCGCCGGAACCTGTACGCCGCGGGCGATGGTCTCGCCGCAGCGGTCGCGGATTTCGGTCAGCGGGCGCTGAATGCCGTCGTAAATGTTTTCGAGCATGCCCGGCCCAAGCTCGACGGAGAGAGGCATGCCGGTCGTCGTGACCTCGGCGCCGGGGCCAAGGCCGCTCGTTTCCTCATAGACCTGAATGGAGGCCGAGCCGCCCGTCATATTCAGGATCTCACCGATCAGCTGCTGCTTGCCGACGCGGACGACGTCTGCCATGTTGGCGTCTTCCATCCCCTCGGCGACAACAAGCGGGCCGGATACCTTTACAATTCTACCTGCCATTTCATTGAATCCTTTCTTTGTTCAAGGATACTGTTACAAAATATTGGAGCCTACTGCCCGTTCGACTGCGGCGTTCAGCGCGTTCATGCCGAGCCCTCTGCAGCCGCCCGCGCCGGGAATCAGAATGACCGCCGGGGTGACGCTGGACGCAAACTTTTCGATCTGCGCATGCAGCGCCTCAGCGTACGTCTCGGTCACATAGATGATCGCGTATGCGTCGGACTGCTTCGTGAGGCGGTGGAAGACCTCCGCCGCTTCCTCGGCGGACTCCACGGGGAACACGGCGAGGCCCAGAGCCGCAAAGCCCATGACGCTCTCGCGTTCGCCCAGAACTGCGATTTTATACATACCGCTCACCTCGCTCATTGATACAGATCCCGCAGCCGCGCGCGAATCGTGTCCGCAGGCAGCCCCGCCTGCAAACCGCTTACGATCATGCGGGCCGCCGCAATCTCATTTTCCAGCGCGCAGAGATAGGCGATTACAACCTGCTCGCCAAACACGACCGACTTTGCCTTCGCGAAATACGCCGTGAGCGTATTGTCGCACAGCCGCTCAAACGCGGTCAGCGACCCGCTCTGTGACTCGTCGCCCGCCTGCGCGGCGGCAAAAAGCGCGCTGTTCGCGAACAGCGGCGCAAACGGCTCGTCCTGCGCGAGCGCCTGGCAGACCGCCTCTTCCGGAATGCTTCCGCCCGGGACGAGGACGCTCTTTAAAAACGCGGCGTCCTTGTGCATGCGCCGCGCGCGCACGGCGGCGCGCAGATTCGCGCTGTCCGCCTGCAGCTGCGCATAGCCCATCAGGAACGTGCTTCCGACCTGCGCGGCCTGTTCGTGATACTCGGCAAAATACGCGCGGTCGAGGATCAGATCGGCCAGCTGCGGGTCGGCGCTTCTCGAAAGCGCGTCGCGCGCAGCCTGCATCGCGGTCAGAACCGCCTGCGGGACGCTTCCGGCCTCGCCTGTTTCATACGCGGTTTTCAGCGCCTGCGCATCCGCGCGGCCCGCGCCGGAGAGCAGGGACGCCGGGTCTGCCCCGACGGCCTCCGCTTTGACGATCGTCTTGGCGTTATGATAATCATAGCGCATGCGGAACAGCGACACAACGCCGTCCTTCGGCGCAAGCGCCTCGACCTCGGAAAACACGGCGGCGCGCCGGTCGTTCAGCGCCTTGTCAAGCCCGGCGGCCAGCACATCCGCATAGCCGCAGCTCTCCAGAATCCGCGCCGCCTCCTGCACGGAGGAGCCGAGCATCCGCCCGGCCTTTTCCGCGGTGAGCAGCTGGGGCTCCTTTGCGCGCAGATACGCCGAAATAAACAGATAATCGGTGTCCTTACACGCCTTTACTTTCTTTTTTTGTTCCGTCACATCGGCCTCCCGGCTTCAGCCAAACAGGCAGGCCGCGACCTTGCCGGAAAGCGCGGGCCGCAGGCCGCTCACCATCGTGCCGATCGAGCAGTTCGTCTCGACCAGCCCGTCCTTCAGCACCACACCGCCGCGCAGCGGCCGCGTTTCGGCGGAAAGCGTCAGCTTTGCCGTCTTCCCGGCCTTCTGCAGCAGCGCGTTCGCCTGCTCCGCGACGGCCTGTCCGACCCGCGCGCGATCCTCTTCACAGAAGATCAGCTCCTCGCTGCCGGACGTGCTCGCCTGTGCGGCCAGCTGCGCGCAGAGCTTTGTGTACTCTGCCGTGGGGAGCGAAAGCAGCTGCTGCTCCGCCTGACGGAAGGCTGCGTCGACGAGCGACTGCTTCGTCTCGAGCAGCTGCCGCCGCGCGGCCATTCTGGCCGCACCCTGATCGCGCTCGAGCTGCTTCGCGCCCTCGGCCTGTGCTTCCGCCGTCAGCCGCTGCTGCTCAGACTCGATCCTGCGGTCGTAGTCCGCGCGGATGAGCGCCGCCTTTTCCTCGGCCTGCGCACGGATGGCGGCGGCTTCGGACTCGGCGTCGGCAAGGATGCGCGCGGAGATTTTTTCAATTCCGTTCATTGCTTCACCCTCTTCTGCGGGGTTACTTGCTGATATTGATGATCATCAGCATGGAGGCAAGCAGGGAAAGGATCGCGTAGAACTCGACCGTGACGCACAGCACCATGCCCTTGGACCAGTGGTCGGGCTTCTTTGCCAGCAGATTGATGGACGCGCAGGCCACGCGGCCCTGTGCGATCGCGGAGATCATGCCGCCGAGCGCCATAGGAAGGCAGGCGACAAAGTACTGCAGGCCCTGCGTGATGCTCAGTTCGGGCAGAGCGCCGGACAGCAGACCCATGCGGAAAATGGCGAAGAACCAGACGACGAGGCCGTACAGGCCCTGCGTGCCGGGGATGACCTGCAGGATCAGGACCTTGCCGAACTTTGCCGGATCCTCGCACAGAAGACCAGCGCCGGCCTCACCGGTCATGCCGGTGCCCTTTGCCGAACCGATGGCGCACAGCGCCGCCGCGAGACCCGCGCCCAGAAGTGCCAGAGCCAGACCGCCGAAAGCGTCAAAAAATGCTTGCATGATAGAGTTCCTCCTTAAGATTGAATATCCACGTATTTTGTATTGATCGCCAGGGGCTTGAACGGCCTGCCGCCGTCCTTGTAGAATTTACCGAAGTATTCCAGACACTGCAGACGCAGATCGTGAACATAGCAGCTCAGCAGGTTCAGCGCGAAGTTGAGTCCGTTGCCGAGCACCGACACGATCAGGAAGATCACCACGTTCCCCGGGATCGCGCCGAGCGTATTGAAGACCGAGGCAATGACGGAGCCCGCCAGCATCAGAGTCATCAGTCTGGAATACGAAAGAATATCGCCGAAATAGCCCGTCACATGGTTGTAGACCGAGCCGAAGATTGCCGTGACCTTGCCGAAGCCCTTCGCGCTCCATCCGGAGCCGACCACGACCATGCCGAGGCCGACGTACAGAACGATGTTCGTCACGCCGAGCGCCATGCACGCGATGCCCGCGAACACGACCCACCAGGTAAGCTCTTCCCAGACGGCGTCCATGATCTCGCCCTTTTTGAGCTTCTCGACAAAGCTGATGGCCATGCCGGTCACGATCTGGACAAAACCGAGCGCCATAGCGCCGATGAGAATCGCAATCGTGTCGTCAAGCGGGGTAAAGAGCGCGGGCAGCGCCTTGAACGTCGTATCGGGGTTGATAATGCCCACGAGCTGCGGCAGGAAATCACCGAAGAAGCCGCCCGTCAGCGCGCCCATGAGGAACGTACTGATGCCGCAGGAGAACATGAGGCCGAACATCTGTCCGCTCGTGCCCTTGGGCCGGGACTTTTTCGTGATGATGATGGAAGCCAGAATCATCAGAATCCCATAGCCCATGTCCGCCATCATGATGCCGTAGAACAGAATGAAAAACGGCGCCATAAGCGGGTTCGGGTCCACGCCGTCGTAGGCGGGAAGCGAATACATCTCTGTGACCATGTTGAGCGGCCACGTCAGCTTGTTGTTCCTGAGCTTGACCGGCACATCCGGATATTCCTCCGGTTCGGGATCGGAAAGCTCCCACGCGCAGCAGTATTTTTCCAGCAGCGCTTCGAGCTTCGGCACATCCTCGCACGGCACCCAGCCGTCCAGACAGAACGTCCGCTCCGAGTGTGCCAGCCGGTCGGCGGCCTGCGCCTTCGCGATCTCCTGCGTGCAGCGGTCGGCTGCCAGCCGGATGGCGGGCGCTTCCGCCGCAAGCTCCGTGAGCCTGTCCGCCAGACGCCTGTCCTCCTGCTCGCAGGCCGCGAGCTTTTCGTCCGTCAGGCGGATGTTTTCCTCCGCCGTGCCTGTTATGCCGTCGAAGCCCGTCTGCGTGAAGCCGTATTCGCGCAGCGCGGACGCCGCGGCGTCGTATGCGCTCTTGTGGACGATCACCAGCAGATACAGGCTCTGCTGGTCGGCGCTGATGCTTTCGACCTGCGCCTCGCCCGCTGCCGCATAGACGGCCTCGCGCAGCGCGTCAAGCTCCGTCTGCGCCGGGACGGTGCCGGGCAGAACGCGCGCGTGCTGCGTCCCGCCGGATTCCAGCGGCAGATCAAGCGTCCGCCACGGCACGAAGCTCTCGCGAAGCGCCGTGAGCCGGCTCTTCTCCGCCTGATTGCGGCTGCGCGCGTCCTGCGTGTCCAGCGCTTCCTGCGCCGTCTGCACGGCCGCGTCGTAAGCGCCGTCGTCAAACAGCTCGCCGAGCGTCTTTTCCGGCCGGGCGGAGAACATGCCGCCCTTTTTCGTCTCATAATGCTTGAGCGTTTCCAGCGCGGAGGCGAGCGCGGCGGATGTCCTGTTCAGCGCGTCCGCGCTTCCCCCGTCCGCCGTGCGAAACAGCTGCGTCTGCTGCGTCCCGGTCAGCGCCTCGGGTGAGCCGATCTCGACGCTTCCGAG
>CADBOK010000147.1 GCA_902796245.1 Oscillospiraceae bacterium
AGTCCTGCGTGATCCCCGCCAACAACATGTATCCCGGCGCGACCTATCAGGTTACGCTGGCGCTCAAGAGCGGCGATTCGCTCGACGGCGAGACCGAGCTCACCTTCTCGACGGCCAATGTGGACAACCGCTACACGGCCAACGGCGTCAAGAACCCCTACACCGGCCTGTTCCTCAAGCCGAACAAGGAGACATTCCGCTATGTCGATCTGCTCACGCGCCGCACGACGTTCTCCAAGGGTGAGCTGGTCGCGTTCGACGTGGACGCGGGCGGCAATCTGGACGCCTCGTCCGACGGTACGGTCATGGTCAACCTCGTCGTCCGCGACACAGACGGCAAGATTGTCGATTCGTCCAGCTCCGTGCTGGTCTGGAAGGACATGTGGGAAAAGAACATGTTCGTCGGCTACTTCCCGCGCACCCCGCAGACCGACGGTGATTATACCCTGTCCATCTACATCGGCAATCAGCTGCTCGATTCCGCAAAATTCACTGTCAAGAGCTGAAAAACACAACAGGCGCTCCTGCATGTCACGCAGGAGCGCCTGTTATTTATATGGACGCACAGATTATTTTGCGGGCGGATATTCATTGCACAGCAGACGGTAGGGAGCCTCGTCCTCTTCGATTTTCGGGAAGCGGCCGACGGGCGGGTTGAAGCGGTTGTCGGTGTTGTCGTCGTTGCACTGGCTGACTTCGCCGAGCAGCACGGGGCCGGTGCCCTCTTCCACGGCAAAGTCGTGGTACATTCCCTGCGTGACCCAGAGGCTTTCGCCCGGACGCAGCCGGATCTGCGTGCCCGCGGGGACCATGCGCTTGAGACCGTCGCAGTGGACCTCCACGTCGGACTCGTAGTCAATTTCTTCGTTCGGCAGGCTGTTGTATACGCGGATGAGGCAGTTGCCGCCGCCGCGGTTGATGATGTCCTCGGTCTTGTACCAGTGGAAGTGGTTCGCGGCCATCTGGCCCTCTTTCAGATACAGCAGCTTTTCCGCATAGACCTTCGGATATTTTTCCGGCTGCGTGCGGCAGCCGTTGCGGATGGTGATGAGGGAGAACCCGAATTTGTCAAAATCGCCGAGGCCGAAATCCGTGATGTCCCAGCCGAGCATGCAGTCGCGGATCTCATCATATTCGTGGCCCTTCGTCTTCCATTCGTCCGGCGTAAAGTGGCAGAACGGCGGCAGGAAGCAGGAATATTTTTTGCACATGGCCTCCAGCTCCCGCAGAGCCGCATTGATCTCAGAACGTTTCATATGATCCTCCCCAGTATTCGTTTTATATATTAAGAAAAGCAGTTGACTCCGTAGCGAAATCAACTGCTTTTCTGGTACGCCGGAAGGGACTCGAACCCCCGACCTACTGGTTCGTAGCCAGTCACTCTATCCAACTGAGCTACCGGCGCGTACCGCGCTTTCTCAACGCCACACTATAGTAGCACAGTCGGGGACAAAATGCAAGCCCTTTTTTATTTTTTTTCTCACAGCTCGTGCAGCTCCAGATCGCCGCAGGCTTCCAGCTGCGTCCGCGGGCCGAGAACGCAGACGACGCCGGTATCCAACGCGCCGCCGATTGTTCCGGCGCAGGCGGCCAGAGACGCGGGGCCTGCGTCCAGAAGCTCGTGGCGCATGCGGCGGCGGTCGTCCATGGTCAGGCCCTTCAGAAGCCAGGTGTCCGCGACGGCACCCTGCAGGCGCGGCGAGAGCAGCGGCTCGGCGTCGCTGATGGCACCGATGATGTTGACGTCCTGCGCCTCGCCCGAGGCGGCCGCGGCCTCGAGATATGCCGCCGTCCGCCCGATTGCGCCGCGCGAACGGCGGCAGTCCGGGTCGCGGTAGGTATAGGCACAGACAAGTCCCGTTTCGCGGACGAGCAGGCCCGTGCCGTAGGCGCCGCCCTGCACACGGATCTCATTCCAGTAATGGCCGAGCGAAGCGGCGCGGCAGGCGATGCGCAGATCACCGGAATAGGCGCGGACATCGCCGCAGACGGCGGTGAACGAGACCTCGGACGGGATTACGATGCCCTCTCTGAGAGCCGGCAGCAGCTGTGCCTGCTGCGGCGCGCCGGGCGCACTCCCGGCCGGGAGCGCCTCGTGCAGGCCTGCCTGAACAAGACCGGCGCTCTGCCTGCCGCCGCCGGTGACGGAAAGGCGCATCCGCGCGGTCACAAACAGCGTTTCGCAGAGCGTGCGCAGCGTTTCGATCAGCGTGTCCGCCCGCGCGTCAAAATTCTGTTCCAGCTCACGCAGCCAGCGGTAATAGCTGACACCGGAGCAGCGCTCGGAGCAGGCGCTTGCCGCGTTCAGCGCGGCGGACGCGCGGAGCATCGCGACGCTCGAACCGGAATTGACGATCTGCTGCTGCAGGCTGTCGCGCTGCTGCCGGATGAGCTCCAGAAGCTTTCCCTTGTCGGAAAAATCCGTCCCGGTCAGAATCTGTGCCGCCAGCCGGACGGCCTCCGGGAGCTTTGACTCCAGCGCGCTGAACGAAACGGCGGCGTAGAGCCGGTAGCGCTGCGGCGCATGATACTGGCTGTAGGGGGCCAGCGTTGCGGAGAGGCTGCCGAGCTTCAGCCGCAGCTGCTTCTGCAGCTCCTGTGCGTCCATGCCGCCCGCCGGGAGCTGACCCAACGCCGCGCGCAGGACGGACATATACGGAAGCTGCGCCTCCGGCAGATCATCGGCCTCGAAATAGATTGTCGGATAGACGATGCCGTCGGTCTGCACGGCATGGAGGATGAGACGTCCGTCCTCCTCCGCCTCCGTCGGGATGGGGGCCGGGTCGCGCGGCAGATCGGAAAGCTGCACGTGCGGAATTGTGGCCAGCGCCTCGGGGCTGTCCGGCTCCTGCTGGAGCGCGGCAAGCCGCTCCTGTTCGGAGACAATCCGGCTGCGCTGCGCCTCGTCCAGCGTTTCAAGCGTTTTTTGGAGCGTCTCGCGCTCACGCGCCTGCCGCTCCTGTCCGCAGGTCTGCGACGGGCGCAGAAGAATCTCGGCGGTGTGCGTGTTTTCCAGCAGCAGACGGCGAAGAAGCTCCTCGTAATATCCCGTGCCGACGGCGGCGTGCAGCGCTTCAAACACTTCGCCGAAGTGCAGGCGCGCGGCAGGATCGCCGTCATACAGCCAGCTGGACAAAATCTCAAGCTCAAAAATCAGGCCGCGCGGCATTGTGCCGTAATCGCGCTCACGGAGCTTGAATTCAAAGCTCGCAAGCGATGCCTCGATCTGCTCACGGTCAAGGCCGTTTTCACAGAGACTGGTGATGGTATCGCGGAGCGTAGTCTGAATGGCGGGCAGATCCGCCTCGCGGAAGTTCTGCACCTGCAGAAGCAGGACCGGCTGCATGCACTGGTCGTCGCAGCCGAGCGATACATCCTCGGCAAGTCCCTTTTCCAGAATTGCGCGGCACAGCGGCGCGTGATTGCTGCCGCAGAGCACATCGCTCAGCACCTGCGCGGCAAAGAGCATCTGCGCGTCCCGGTATGTTCCGATCACATGGCCGCGGCCGAGCTTCCAGCGGCGAAGCGCATCCTCTCCGGCAGGCAGCGGGTAGGAAACAGTCGTGCGCGGCGCACAGACCGGCTGCTGTACGGCAATCTGCGTGGCCGGGTCGATGGCTGTGAACTGCGACAGATATTCGTCCAGCAGCGCGAAGCTCTCGTCCTGATCGATGCTGCCGTCGAGCAGCAGATAGGAGTTGGACGGATGATAAAACCGCTTGTGCGCGGCGGTAAAGGCTTCGTAGGTAAGACCCGGAATGGCCTCCGGGTCGCCGCCGGAGACGAAGCGGTAAGGCGAATCCGGGAACAGTGCGTGCGACATGGCGTTTACCAGCAACTCGTCCGCGTCGGCAAACGCGCCCTTCATCTCGTTGAGTACAACGCCCGAGCGCGTCAGAACGCCGCCCCGCAGCTCATAGTGCCAGCCCTCCTGCCGGAAGATCTCGGGCTTTTCATGGATGCTGGGGAAAAACACGGCGTCGAGATACACGCGCATCAGATTGAGAAAATCGCGCCCGTTGCGGCTGGCGACAGGATAGCAGGTCTTGTCCGGGAACGTCAGCGCGTTCAAAAACGTATTCAAAGAGCCCTTCATCAGCTCGACGAACGGCTCTTTAACCGGGAAATGCTTCGAGCCGCACAGGACGGAGTGCTCCAGAATGTGAAAGACACCCGAATCGTCGAACGGAAGCGTCCGGAAAGCGGCGCAGAAGGACTTGTTTTCGTCCTCCCGTTCGAGCCAGCACAGCCGCGCGCCGGAAGCGGCGTGGGTATACTCGTGCAAAACGGCGTCCAGCTCGCCGATGCGGCGCTGCCGCGTCTGTTCAAATCCATGCAGTGCAGACATAGAGGAATCTCCTTTTTATGTTTTCCCCATCATACCACATTCCGACAGCTTCCGCAATGGAAAACCCTCCGCAAAGTCTCCCCTTGCAATCAAGGGGAGGCTTTGGGATAGTCGGTCTTTTCAATATCACCGCTTCGCCGTCAGATGCAGCGCACGGTCGGCGAGGGTGCAGAAGAGCAGGCCGCAGGCGAGCGCCTCGTCTTCAGCGTCTGCAAGGCAGGGGACGAACTCGAATGCCGTGCCGAAGGCGTCGGCGAGCGGCGCGGTCTTATGGCCGGTCAGCGTCCGCACATCATAGACCGGGCGCTTCGCGCAGGCGGCCTCGCTGCCCGCCGCGCCGAGAAAGGCCAGATCGTCCGCGCGGAACAGAACCAGCGGGGCCTCATCGCCGAGATATGCGTCGACGGCGGGCAGGAGCTGCGCGAGCTTTGGAGCGCCCTGCGTCATGCGCTCCGTCACGCCCGTCTCGCGGGCGTATTTTGTCAGTCCCTTTTCGGGGCATACATATGCGCTCAGTACGGATTCCGGCGCAAAGCGGCGGAATTTCAGGATCGAAAGCTGCGCAACTTCGTCGCGCGAGGGGCTTTTGCCGGTTGTTTTGAGGGCAAGGACATAAAATGTCTCCAGAGCCTCCGGCGCGGTCTGCCGCGTGAGCGGCTCGGCGTCGGGCGGCGTGTATTCCGGCTTCGAGGCCGGGGTGGGCGCGTCCGCAGGCTCGGGCCGGATATGGCGGAGCTGCTTTTTTACGCCTTCAAACCATTTCTGTGCCCGCAGCGCAGCCTCGAGCGCTGTCTGCTGCTTTGCGGTCTGCTTCAGAACGGCGGCGCTCAGATCCTCCAGCAGATCGCCGGAGGCGCGGCGGCCGGGGAGCCTGCCGTGCCTGCCAAAGCCCGGCAGGAGAAATTCGTCGGAATAATCGACGAAGCGCGCCTTTTCCCGCAGCAGCGCCGCCGTCTGCGCGTCGGCCTTTGCATCGGCCCAACGAGCGCAAAAAGCCCTGCACAGGCGGATGTCCCGTTCGAGCATCCACGCCGGGCCGCGGCAGGCGAGCGCGTCGATGCGCGTATACGCATCCGCGAGTGTTTTGTAAAGCGCCTCTGTCTCCAGCTTCGGCGGAGCGGGCGGCTCCGGCTGCACAGGCGGGTCGGTCAGAATGTCCGGCAGCAGCTCCGGTGCGGAAAGCTCTGCCGGGGCAGGCTCCGGGGCTGCGGGAGCCGCCCGCGGCGGCTGCGCTTCCGCCCGCTTCGGCAGCGCGCTCACAATCACGGCGGCAAGTCCGCCCGCAGCCAGAACCCCGGCCGCGATCAGGCTGTACTGCGCGGCGGCAAAGCCCAGCAGGATCAGCAGGAACCCAATGATGATGCCCTTGACGGAACGCACGGCGTCTCCTCCTTTCCGATCACGCGGGATGCTGCGGGAACTTTTCCAGACAGTAAAGCTGCTCCTCGTCCAGCTGGTCGCCGCCGGGGGCAAAGGTGTAACCCAGTCCCTGATAGAAATGCAGCGCATTGATGGAGGCGGGGATCACGGCGCGCGGCGCGCGCAAAAACATCGGGTCGCGCTCAATCGTCTCGATAAGCGCACGGCCCACGCCGCGCCGCTGCTTCTCCGGCAGCACGAAGACGGAATAGAAGCAGCCCTCGGCCGGGTTCTTATGGTACGGGCCGAAGGCGGCGCAGCCGATCACGGTCCCGTCGTCCTCGCAGGCGACATAGAAGTGCATTTGCTCGCCGCGCGTCAGAAAATATGCGCGGTCCTGCTTGGAAACCATTTCCTCGACAAAGGCCGCGTCATAGACGGCGCCGGAGGTGATGCGGGTGGCGAGCTCTGACACGCGGACAACCGCATCCGCGTCGGCTGGGGCAAAGCGGCGGATATACATGCTATGATTCCTCCCTGTGTGTACGTTCGTATTGCTTGATCTCGGTTAAAAAGGCCGCGCCGTAGCGCTCTGCCTTGACATGGCCGACGCCGGACACCTCCAGCAGCTCTTCCATGGAGCCGGGCCGTTTCGCGGCCATATCCAGAAGCGTGGCGTTGGAGAAAACGATATAGGCCGGGACGTGCTGCTCCTGCGCGACGCGGAAGCGCACTGCTTTCAATGCGGCCAGAAGCGGATCGTCCGCCTTGGGCGCCGGCGCTTTTTTCTTCGGCCCCGGCTCCTGGATGGGCGAACGGCGGACGTGCGCGAGCACCTGCTCACCGGAAAACAGCACGCCCGCCGCCTTCGGTGTCGTGTCGATCCCGCCGTGGACAGGATTGGCTTCCAGATATCCTTCGCGTTCGAGCAGCTCGATCCATTCCCGGATCTGCGTGCGCGGGACCGCGTGCATCAGCCCATAGGTTGGTAGTGCATCGAGTCCCAGCTCCCGCACGCGCGCCGAACGACCGCCGTACAGCGTCTGGCTCAGGGCCGTCATGCCCACGCAGTAGCCGAGCCGGTTCCGCGCACGCACGACGCAGGACAGGATCATCTGCGCCTCGCGCGTCAGATCCCGCGTCTCGAATTCCGCCTGACAGTTTCCGCAGTTGCCGCAGATTTTTTCATGCGGCTGCCCGAAATAATCCAGAATATACCCGCGCAGACAGTCCTGCGTTTTGCAGTAGCCCGTCATGACCTCCAGCCGGGCCAGATCCTGCGCCTGCACGATCTGCCGGTCCTCGTCGGTCAGCTCTTCGTTTTCTGCGGCGTTGAAGATCAGATATTTTGCCGTCGTGACGTCGCCGGAGGAAAACAGCAGGATGCAGTCGGCGGGGGAGCCGTCGCGCCCCGCGCGGCCGGCCTCCTGATAATACGCCTCCAGACTCTTGGGCATATTATAGTGAATGACATAGGAGACGTTCGATTTGTCAATGCCCATGCCAAAAGCGTTGGTTGCGGCCATGACGGGGCTGCGGTCGCAGATGAACGCCTCCTGATTTTTCCGGCGCTCTTCGGTGTCCAGTCCCGCGTGGTAGCGCGTGGCGGCGAAGCCCGCCTCCTGCAAAAAGCCGCAGACCTGCTCGACCGACTTGCGCGTGGCGCAGTAGACGATGCCGCTCTTGCCGCGGCGTTCGGAGAGCAGCTGCAAAAGCGCGTCGCGCTTGTCCTTCGGGCGCAGCACATCGAAGCGGAGATTGGGCCGGTCGAAGCCGGTTACGACCGTCTCCGGCTCGCGCAGCTGCAAAATGCGGACGATGTCGGTGCGCACCTGCGCGGTGGCCGTTGCGGTGAAGGCCGCGACAGCCGGGCGGCGCGGGAGCTGCTGCAAAAAATCGACGATCTTTAAATAGCTGGGCCGGAAATCCTGTCCCCACTGGGAGATGCAGTGCGCTTCGTCGACAGCGACAAGCGGGATCTCAAGCTCCTGCGCGAGCGCGCAGAAGCCGTCGGTCAGCAGCCGCTCGGGCGCGACATACAGAAGCTTGTACGCGCCATAGCGCGCGTCGGTATACGCCTCGCGCAGCTCGTCCATGCTCATGGCGCTGTTGATGCACCCGGCGGGGATTCCCGCGTTCCGCAGCGCCATGACCTGATCCTTCATCAATGAGATCAGCGGCGAAATGACGAGCGTCAGCCCCGGCAGCAGCAGGGCAGGCAGCTCGTAGCAGAGGCTCTTTCCTCCGCCCGTCGGCATGACGCCGAGCGCGTCGCGCCCGGAAAGAACTGCGTTGATCAGCGTCTGCTGCCCCGCGCGGAACGCAGAAAATCCAAAAAACTGCCGCAGCGCCGCAAGCTCGTCCATGCGCCCGCCTCCTTCGTCTTTTTTCTACATTATATCAGCCCCGGCGTACATTGACAAGTGCGGAAGCATACCGCTGCGCGGAACACACCGAAGCCGCCGTGCGCCCACCTGCATATTTCTCCTGCGCATGCAAACAATAGCTTTGGAACCAGTACAAAAGCGTTGGAACCAGCACAAAACGAAAGGCATTGGAGGAGCTTATTTATGAAAGCAACAGGCATTGTCCGGCGCATCGACGATTAGGTTATAATAGGGGCAAGGTCAGAAAGCCTTGAAAACACTGGTGTTTCGCTGATTTTGTCCGATTTCGCAAGCATCCAGAGTGCAAGCTGTATGACTGCGGTGAGCTGCAACCGCGCTCTCGAAAGGAGGTCGCAGCAAATAACAAAATACTCAACGGGATAGCCCCGGTACTGTACCACGCATGAGTGGAACAATACCGGGGCTATTTTTTTATCACAACGGAGGTAACACTTATGATTCCAAACACCCTTCTCGCATTTGAGGTTCTGATGCAGGAAACACCCTATTCCCATTTTGACAGCGGCTGCGATGGTATCACGCCAGAATGCCGCACCTGCCGCTTCCATCGCCCCCACTGGAAATATCAGTCCTGTGTTTTTCAGTTCTGTCCCTATTCTCCGATAGCGATTTCCACGCGCAAGGAAAAGCTGGGGCGGTGATACCAAATGGCAATTATCCGCGCTGAAAAAACAAAAGGATTCACGGTCATGTCCAACAGCCACCTGAGAGATCGATCTATTACACTCAAGGCAAAAGGGCTGCTGTCACTGATCCTGAGCCTTCCTGATGGCTGGGGCTACTCCCTCAAGGGGCTTGCGACACTCAGTTCCGACGGGCTGGATTCCACCAGAGCAGCACTCAGCAACCTTGAAGAACACGGCTAGCTCCACCGCAGGGCGCATTTTGATTTTCCCTTCGTCCACAAGGTCAAGAAGCTCTTGGACAAGGTTCGTCAAACGGATATACCGGCGAACCTGTTCGTGACTTTCGCCACTCTCGGCGGCAACAATTTCCCGTGTGGTTTTCCCATCGAAATTCTGCACCACTGGTGCAGAATTATCTTTGCTTGGTCTACCTGCTTGCCGCTTCATCGCTTCCAGCCTCATTTTGTAGGCAAACGCCTTTTCTGAGGGAAGTATCTGCGACCGCTGATAGTTGCTCTCCACCATAAGGACGGTGGCGGCGTCACGGTCAAGGTCTACGACCTCGCAACGGAGTGCTTCAAACCCGGCAAGTTCACAAGCCCGTTTTCGCCTGTGACCGGAAATCAGTTCATATCTGCCGTCCTCTTTCTGACGGACGGTAGCCGGAGTAATGACCCCTCGTTCCTTAATGCTCTCCACAAGCTGTATCATATCCTCGTCGTCCCGAACCTTAAATGGGTGGTCGGGAAAATCGTCGATCAGCTCAAGGGGAATATCTCGGATTTTACTGAGTTTGGCATCGTCACGAAGCTCCTGTGTAGAAAACAGGTCATCGAGCGTCGGCAGAGTGAAGTCGCTCTTTCTTCCTGCCATCGGC
>CADBOK010000148.1 GCA_902796245.1 Oscillospiraceae bacterium
CCAGCGTATGTCCTGTATGCGGAGACAGGCTAAATATCAGCAAACTGTCCTGCCCCTCTTGCAAAGCAGAGTTTCCTGTGGAAGAAAATATTTCCGAGTACGACCGGCTCGATGCCGCGCAGTCCGACTTCTTGCGTACGTTTTTAACCTGCCGCGGAAACATGAAGGATGTGCAAAATAAAATTGGAATTTCATACCCGACTGCGAAGAAACGATTGGATGAATTACTGAAGGCGCTGGGCATCGCGGACAACAATGTAGAGAATAGAAAGGAGACGGTGAGTGCGGCTATGTTAGAAAGAGCGGATGATAACAGCATCAAGGCGTCTGACATCATTAAGAACAAGCTGATCGACTGCGGAGGAATCGCAACAGTACGATCCGTCAGCGGCAACAGCTATGTGGTCCGGGCAAACGCGGACGGAATAAGCTTTACCTGTGACGAGCTTCCAATCACCCCGCCATATAAATATTGCGTGTTTGATAAGATTATCGAGCTTCTGTTCCGAAACGGCGGAAAGGCGAGAAAAGGAAACGGACGGAACTATAGATTCGGCTATGGTGATTGTACGGAGGACACAATCGTCGGCTGCATCGCGAAGGATAAAGGTATCGCAGAAGGTGCATATGCTTATGACCCAGTATTTGTATTGTCAGCGATCCTCGATTGGGCAGGGATCGCGCATAACAAGCGCGGCTATCTCGAACTGACTGCGGAGTACCGTACAAAAGCAGAGGGGCGTTGAGTATGTGGTTCCGAAAACAAAAAGCCGAGAAAGAAGGACGGCGCGGCAGAAAAGAGAAGACAGTGCAGTCTTCAAAACAGGAGCTGACCTCATTAGAAAAGGCAAAGCGAGAGTATGCGCTCTGGGTGCTGGCGGAAGAATATGAGGAAGAAGATCGGTAAGATACTTACTCGATCAAGTGATGGAAAACGATAAACCGTTGTTTGCCTGCCTACCCCCACCCGGTTAAGCTACGCCACAAAAACAATTCATATAAATATAAAAATGCCGTGAAATCGTTCGATTTCACGGCATTTTGGTACGCCCGACAGGATTCGAACCTGCGACCTTGTGAGTCGGAGTCACACGCGCTATCCAGCTGCGCCACGGGCGCGTTTTCAACTGCCCATATAGTATAGCAGATGGGCGGCGGAAAGTAAAGGGGGAAAATGGCGGATTGCATTTTGAAGGAAAGCTGGTACAATGAAGAAAAACGGGAGGCGAGGGTATGACGGCGGGAGAGCGGGTGTTTTCGGTGGTACGCGGGAGGCTGTATGAGCGGCTGCCGGCACTGGCGCTGCCGCTGGGCAGGCTCCCCTGCCGCGAAGCGGATGTGACGCCCGCCGGGACGGACGGCCGCGCGGCGCTCTTTGCGCCCGGTTTTCTGGAGCGGGAATTCTTAACCGGAAGCGAACTGCCGGAGCGGCTGACACTGCATCTGCTGCTGCACCTCATGCTCGGCCACCCGCACAGCCGCCGGGGCCGTGAGAAAGCGCTCTGGGATACGGCCTGTGATCTTGCGGTTCTGCTGGTGCGGCACGCGCTTTTGCCGCAGGAGCGTGAATCTCCCGCGGCGTTCTCCGCCCGGTGTAAGCTTCAAGCGAAAAAAACGGGCCGCGCGGAGGACATTTACGCGCTTTTACAGGCGGAGCCGGAGCTTCTGACGCCGGACGAGCGGCAAAGCGCGGCGCTGGACGATCATTCTCAATGGGAAACCATGCGTGCCGCAGAGCGGCTTCCCGTCACCGGTGAAGGGGATGAAACAGGCTTTCAGGCGCTCGGGCGGCTCCTGCCGCAGCCGCTGCCGGAAAAGCCGGCGATTGGAACCGGAACGGGCGGCGCGGTCTTCTCTATCAAGCCGGATCTGCGCGAAAGCGCGCCGTTTGCCGCCGTTCTGCGGGAGCTTTCCGAGACGCGCGAGAACCGGCATGTGTCCGGCGAGGAATTTCAGTACGCCTGGTACCTCTACGGATTGGAGCACTGCGGCGGAATGCCGCTGATCGAGCCGCTGGAATATTCCGAGGAACGCCGCCTGCGCGAGCTTGCCGTCGTGATCGACACGTCGGCTTCGTGCTCGCGGTCGCTGTGCGCCGGATTTCTGGGGGAGCTTGCGGGGCTGCTGGATCGCGAAAATCTGTTCTTCGAACGGTTCAACCTGCACGTGATCGAGTGCGACTGCGAGGTGCAGCAGGACACGCGCCTGACGACGCTGGACGAGCTGTCCGGCTGGCTGCAATCCATGACGCTGCACGGCGGCGGAGGTACGGATTTCCGTCCGGCGTTCCGGTATATCGACGGCCTGATCGAAGCGGGCGAATTCGCGCATTTGCAGGGAATTTTGTATTTTACCGACGGCTACGGCGTGTTTCCGGACGCGCCGCCCGCGTACCGGGCAATTTTCGTCATGCTGCAGTACCGGTATGAGGATATCGATCTGCCGCCGTGGGCGGAAAAGCTGGTTCTGGAAGCGGAGAAGCCGAAAGGAGACGAAGCATGGATATAAAACAGGCAAAGCAGGAGCTGCGGCAGAGCATCCGCGCCTATACGGCAAAAACAGCAGACGGCCTGTGGCGCATGCCACTGGAAAAGCAGCGGCCCGTTCTTCTCATGGGCCCGCCGGGCATCGGCAAGACGGCAATTTTGTCGCAGCTTGCGCGGGAGGAGCACGTCGGTCTCGTCTCGTACACCATGACGCACCACACGCGGCAGAGTGCGCTCGGCCTGCCGGTCATCGTCGACCGGACGGCCGCTGGGCGGCAGTTCCGCGCGACGGAGTACACCATGAGCGAGATCATCGCCTCGGTCTACGAGCAGATGGAGAAAACGGGGCTGCGGACGGGGATTTTGTTTCTTGACGAGATCAACTGCGTCTCCGAGACACTGATGCCCGCGATTTTGCAGATGCTACAGAACAAGACCTTCGGCGTCCACGCGCTGCCGGAGGGGTGGATGATCGCTGCGGCGGGCAATCCGCCGCGCTACAACCAGTCCGCGCGGAGCTTCGACATGGCGGCGCTCGACCGGGTGCGGTGCATCGAGCTGGAGCCGAGCCTTGCCGTCTGGCAGGAATATGCCGCCGCGCGCGGCGTTCACCCGGCAGTGCTGGCCTATCTCCGGCTGCATCCGGAGCACTTTTTCGTCTGCGATGCGCAGCGCGCGGCGGGACGCTTTGTGACCGCGCGCGGCTGGGAGGATCTGTCCGCGCTGCTGCTGACGTATGAAGCGCTCGGCTTTGCCTGCACGCAGGCGCAGGCGCAGGAATACCTGCATGTGCAGGAGATCGCGGCGGGCTTCGCGGCGTTTTACGAGCTCTACCGCAAGTTTTCCTCTTCGCTGCCGCTGGAAGCGCTTCTGCGCGGGCAGACGGATGCGGGCGCGGAGGCGCTGCGGGCGCTGCCGTTCGAGGGGCGGCTGTCGGTCGTGGAATTTCTGCTGCACAGCCTGCGGGCGCAGCTGCGCGCAATGGAGGACAGCGCCGCGCTCGCTTTCAGCGCGGACAGCTTTTCCCGGAGCATTCCCGCCGGAGACGGCTGCGCCTCCCGCGCGGAAAAACAGCTGGAAAACCGCCGCGCGGCGCTGCGCATCCGCAGGGAATGCGGCGTGCTTTCCGCAGAGGACGAACGGCGGGAAACGGCGTTTCTGACGCGCATGGACGCCGCCGTCGCCGGGCGGTCGGACGCGGAAGCGTCCGACGCGGTGCGGCTTCTGGCCGAAGCTGCCGGAACGGCGGCAGAGGAGAGCAGGACACGCACGCGCGGCGCGCTTGAAAACGGTCTGCGCTTTATCCGCACGGTCTTCGGCGACGAGCAGGAGCTCTGGATCCTGCTGCACGGCCTGCGGGACTGCGGCGCGGCGGCGTTTTTGCAGAAGGAAAACAGCGCCGTCTATCAGGAGCTTCTCTCCACCGCATCCCCGGAGGCGAAGGCCGCGGCGCTGCGGGCGGAGCTCTGCTCCGCCCCTGCAAAATAGGAACCGCCCCTTCCCGTGTGGGAAGGGGCGGCGTTTGTTATGCGTTTGCGCGGTAAAGGAAGTTTGCGATCTGGGCGCGGGTGCACAGGTCGTCCGGGGAGAAGGTCAGGGTGCCTGTGCCGCTCGTGATGCGCAGGGCGACGGCCCAGGCGACAGGCGCGGCGCAGTAGCTCGTTTCCGGAACGTCCGTGTAGCCGCTGTTTGTATAGCCCGCGGGCGAGCCCGCCGCGCGGTAGAGGAAGGTCACGGCCTGCGCTCTCGTGCAGGCGGCGTCCGGCGAGAAGTGCTTCGCGTCCGTGCCGGAGGCGATGCCGTTTTTAACGGCCCAACGGACAGCGGCGTTATAA
>CADBOK010000149.1 GCA_902796245.1 Oscillospiraceae bacterium
CGGCTATCAGCTCGTGCGCGGCTGCGGCTGCCGCAACGGCTTCTGCGGCGCGTGCGCGACAATCTACCGCATCGCGGGCGACCGCGAACTGAAGGCCTGTCTGGCCTGCTCGACGCGCGTGGAAAACAACATGTATGTCGCAACGCTTCCGTTCTTCCCGCTGGTGAAGGAAGTCTACAACATGGAAAAGCTCAAGCCCACGCAGACGGTCATGATGCAGCTGTACCCCGAGATCTACGCCTGCGTCGGCTGCAACGCCTGCACGAAGGCCTGTACGCAGGGCCTGAACGTCATGCAGTACATCGCCTACGCCCAGCGCGGCGAATTTGAAAAGTGCGCCGAGGAGTCCTTCGACTGCGTCATGTGCGGCGTTTGCTCGTCGCGCTGTCCGGCGGGCATCTCCCACCCGCAGGTCGCCATGCTGGCCCGCCGTCTGAACGGCAAGTACATCGCTCCCCACTGCGAGCATCTGGACGCGCGCGTACAGGAGGTCAAAGACGGCAAATTCGAAGCGCTCATCGAGAGCCTTATGGAAAAGCCGCTGGACGCGATCAAAGAGCTCTACAACCACCGCGAGATTGAGAAGTAAGGAGGACGCATATCATGTATCAGGACTCTAACATGCTGGCCTCCATCCGCAAGGTGGAAGCAGCCCGCGAGGAAAACGTGAAGCTGGATCCCCGCCGTATGACGGCAGAGGAGAAGGAAACGCTGTTAAAAAAATTCCATCCCGACTACCGCGCTGAGCAGTTCACCGAGCTGCGCTTCGGCCCCAACAAGGGCCAGAAGGTCCCGCTGGAGCTGGCAGCGCTGCTGGAGGGCGAATCGCGCATTCTGAACGAGCGTTTCGATCTGACAAAGCCCGACTATGAGACAGACGTTCTCATCATTGGCGGCGGCGGCGCGGGCTGCTCTGCGGCAATCGAAGCCAGCCGGGCGGGCGCAAAGGTCATGGTCGTCACGAAGCTCCGCATGGGCGACGCGAACACCATGATGGCCGAGGGCGGCATTCAGGCGGCTGACAAGCCGAACGACTCCCCTGCCCAGCACTTCCTCGACGCCTACGGCGGCGGTCATTTTGCCGCGCAGAAGGATCTTCTGTACAAGCTCGTCATGGACGCGCCGGAGGCCATCCAGTGGCTGTCCGGACTCGGCGTGGAGTTTGACAAGGCGCCTGACGGCACTATGATTACCACCCACGGCGGCGGCACGTCCCGCAAGCGCATGCACGCAGCCAAGGACTATTCCGGTGCCGAGATCATGCGCACGCTGCGCGACGAGGTTCTCAACCGCGGCATTCCCGTCGTCGACTTTACCTCCGCCGTCGAGCTCATCAAGGATGAAAACGGCCGCTGCGCGGGCGCGATCCTTCTGAACATGGAGACGAAGGAGCTCATGGTCGCGAAGGCGAAGACCGTCATTCTCGCCACCGGCGGCGCCGGGCGGCTCCACTATCAGGGCTTCCCCACCTCGAACCACTACGGCGCGACCGCCGACGGTCTTGTCCTCGGCTACCGCGCGGGCGCGAAGCTCCTCTACCCCGACACGCTCCAGTACCATCCCACGGGCGCTGCCTACCCCGCGCAGATCTACGGCGCGCTTGTCACGGAGAAGGTGCGCTCCGTCGGCGCGATGCTCGTGAACGCAGACGGCGAAGTGTTCATGAACCCGCTCGAAACGCGCGACGTGGCCGCGGCCTCCATTATCCGCGAATGCACCGAGCGCGGCAAGGGCGTCAAGACCCCCGCCGGGCAGGCCGTCTGGCTCGACACGCCGATGATCGAGCTGAAGAACGGCGCGGGCACAATTGAAAAACGCATCCCGGCCATGATGCGTATGTTTGCAAAGCACGGCATCGACATCCGGACAGAGCCGATTCTGGTCTATCCGACGCTGCACTACCAGAATGGCGGTCTGCACATCACGGCAGACGGCCAGACGGATGTGGAAAACCTGTTTGCAGCGGGCGAGGTCGTAGGCGGCATCCACGGGCGCAACCGCCTCATGGGCAACAGCCTGCTCGACGTCATCGTCTTTGGCCGCAACGCGGGCCAGCATGCCGCCGAAAAGGCGAAGTCCGTGACGTCCGGCACGCTGACGCTTGACCATGTCGCCGCATTTGAAGCCGAAAAGCAGCAGGCCGGTGTGACGGATCACCGTCTCTCCCCGCAGCTGCTGCCGGACTACGCCAGAAAGATCCATCCCGCAGAAAAATAAGGAAAAAGAGGAGAAAAGAGATGAGCGCAACCATCAATGCCGCGAATTTCCTGATGCTTTCCGTCTTCGGAATTGCGGCGATCGGATACCTGCTCGGACGCATCACCATCAAGGGAATCAGCCTCGGCACAGCGGGCGTTTTCGTGATCGCACTGGTCTACGGCGCGTTCTTCGGCACGCACTTCAATTCCCGGTTCGTCATTGAAGAGATCAACTACGCCTCGCAGGCGCTGAAGATCATCGAAAATCTGGGCCTTGTGTTCTTCGTGACCTCGGTCGGCTTTATCGCGGGCCCGAACTTCTTCAAGAACATGAAGCACAATTTCAAGTCCTATGTTCTGCTCGGCATCGTGATTATCCTCTCCGGCGGCCTGACGGCGGTTTTGTGCCTGTTTATCGGCCGCGCGATTGAGGCCGGTCAGCCGGGCTACGACCCGAATCAGCTCACGGCCATGATCTCCGGCCTGCTCGCGGGCAGCCTGACTTCGACCCCGGCGTTCTCCGCCACCAAGGAGGCCGTCGCCGCGCAGTATCAGGACGCGGTCACGGTCGGCTACGGCATCGCGTATCTGTTCGGCGTCATCGGCGTCGTGCTGTTTGTGCAGCTGATGCCGCGCATCGTGCATACGGACATGGACGAGGAGCGCCGGAAGATCACGCACGTGGAGACCGGCGACGTTACCAAGTTCAAGGGAAAGCTGCTGGAATTTGACGATTTCGGCTTTACCCCCTTCGCCGTCGCGGCGGTGTTCGGCATTCTGCTGGGCTCGGTGAAGTTCTTCAACTTCTTCTCGCTCACCACGACGGGCGGCGCGCTGCTCGTCTCGCTGGTGTTCGGTCACTTCGGCCACATCGGCCGGGCCGATCTCATGCCGAGCAAGAAGGTGCTCGAAACGTTCCGGGAGCTCGGCCTCATGGTCTTCCTCATCGGCGCAGGCGTCTCCGGCGGCATGAGCTTCGTGCGGTATTTCAAGCCCATCTATTTCGTCTACGGCATTTTCATGACGCTTCTGCCGATGGTCGCAGGCTATATCGTGGCAAAGCACGTGCTGAAGATGAATCTGCTGAATATCCTCGGCTCCATCACCGGCGGCATGACCTCCACGCCCGCCCTCGGCACGCTCATCCACGTCGCAGGCACAAGCAACGTAGCCTCCGCCTACGCCGCAACCTACCCTATCGCCCTGATCGCGGTCGTCCTCGTCTCCCAGCTCCTTGTACGGCTGTTTTAACGCACAGCCCGAAAAAATTCAGGCCGGCAGTCTTAGACTGCCGGCCGTTTTGTGTAAGTTGTCAATTATGGTTGTAGCCTGTTCATAGGAATTCTCTAAATCGTTGCAGAGAACAAGCAATGTCGATACTTGTGCTATAAATTCTTTTCGTTTCAGATATTCTTCATGGTCTGTTTTTTGTTCAATTATTCATCTCACGCAAGAATTCCGTTTCACTGTCAGAAACAGTTTTTCGATGTTCTGCAACCGACAAATTATCGGTTTTCCGGAATGCCGAATTATCTTTTAATGTTAACTCCCATAGATTTGCAGGTTCAACTTTAACAGTGTAGGAGTCCGAAGGCTTAGGGTATGCACAAATCCCGGATAAACGCCCTTTAAATCCGGCTGTCCCCACCTTCGGTAGAATTAAGTACGCGCATCCGGCACATTTTCCATCGCTCGTATATATCTTAGCTCTAAAAGAACCATCAATACAGATAGCCCCCCGCAAATCGAACGGGTTTCCGCAGTGCATATCCGCCAGTTTGCAGGATTTCCTTTTTCGGCGGGATTCTCTAAAATATACGTAGAGAATCAAAGAAAGAGGAGGTTACTCTCATGGCATTTTCTCTCGACAGCAAGGTAAAGGACATTCTGAAGAATCCGGCGGCGGCAGCCGTGCTGGACAAGTACAGCCCCGATGCTTCCAAGAACCCGCAGATGAAGCTCGTCGGCGGTCTGACGCTGCGCAAGCTCGCCAGCTTCCCGCAGTCGGCGTTCCTCAAGCCCCATCTGGA
>CADBOK010000150.1 GCA_902796245.1 Oscillospiraceae bacterium
TCATGCGCATCTTTGAGCCGAGCTGGGAAAAGCGCACCGAGGCCATCTGTGACATCGCCAACATGATGAATATGGCGGTCGCGGGCACGCCGGAGGAGCAGAAGGACTACGTCAACGCTTCGCTCTACGAGGCGTTCAACATCCCGGAGCTGTGCGAAAAATCGAGCTGGCTCGGCGGCATCACCGGAGACTCCGGCGACGAGGGGGAGAACATGGCAGGCCGCGTCGTGCAGTTCACACGCAACCGTGTGGAAAAGGAGCTCGACACCTGCCCGTGGGACATTGTCGGCAGTGAGCTCTGCAACATGACGACCAGCATGTTCACGGCAAACTTTGACTTGGCTTCGTCTAAGGGTACGGAGAACGAGGTCGCACTCAACATGTGTCAGGCGCGCGGCTGCGGCAATAAGCACTGCCGCGTGGTCGCGGAGCGCCGCGACGTGTACGGTCTTCCCAAGCAGGGGTGGCTCGATCACATGCAGCAGCCCGTCGATCCCATCCATGACACCCCGCGCGAGCGCATGGTCAAGGAAGGCCAGTGCCTGCGCAACGGCCAGTACACGCAGAACTTCGGCGAAGAAACTTCGCTCGAAAAAGCCTATCACTGGGTCGCACAGATGGGATGGGTCTGGTCCATCCAGTTCCCGATGATGGCGATCAAGGACATGGCGCCCGACGAGGATGAGTTCCTGCGCGTGTTCCGCATCGTCTTTGCTACCGCCGGTAAGAACCAGTTCATTGACCCCTTTGCCAAGGAGGGGCTGCGCAGCTACCTCGGCGTGCCGCACGAGATGGACGAGAACGACGGCCGGATCCTCGGCGGCTATATCCGCTATATGCTCGACGTGCAGCAGGTGCCGTATGAGATGGTGCGCTGGACGAAGGACGAGACGTGGATCAAGGTGAAGTCGGAGGACTTCACGGCCCGCTATGAAATGGCGCCGCTCGATGAGCTGGTCGACGCCTACGAAGCGCAGTGGAACGGCGCGGCGAAGACGCTCGTCAGTCCGGAATGGTCGTGCGTGATCGAAGACCGCGACGAAGAAGACATGTACATCAAGGTCATCCGCAAGGAAGACCTGCGGATGCTGTAAGGAGGTGCCGAACGATGTTATTCAGAGAAGATAAAGTCGCGCGCGCCGATGCCGAGGCCATCCGCAAGGGCGTGGGCTTCTACCGCTGGACGCACGATCTGGTGGAGATCACCGGCAAGGACGCGCTGGAGGTCCTGCAAAAAATCTATATCAGCGACATTTCCAAGGTCGCCGTCGGACGCTCGAAATACACCGCTTCGCTGGACGAGGCCGGCGAGATCATCGACGATGTGATCGTCATGCACATGGCAGACGGTCTGTACTGGGTCTCCGACCTCTATGGTCCGCGTCTGCTGCCGTGGATCGAGCAGCACAAGGGCGAAGCCGACATTCACGCGAAGATCATCACCTATGACTGGGATATGTACGCTGTACAGGGCCCGGACAGCCTCAAGGCGATGAACGCCATGCTGGACGCGCCGGTCGACGATCTCAAGCGCTTCAGCATCTGCGAACGCAAGCTCGGCGGCATTCCCGTCTACATCCACCGCTCCGGCTTCACCGGCGAAAACGGCTATGAGATTTATTCTGCGTTCGACAAGAGCGCGGAAATTCACGATCTGGCGCTCAAAGCCGTCGAGTCCGTCGGCGGCCGCGAGCTTCAGACGCTCGAGGTCTACGTCCGCTCCATCCCGATGGAAAAGGGCTTCGCGCTCAAGCAGGATTTCAAGCACCTGAGCCCGTATGAGTGCGGTCTCGGCTGGGCCGTCGCCGCCGACAAGGACTTTATCGGCAAGGAAGCGGCGCTCGCGCGCAAGGAGCACCCGAAATACCGTATGGTCGGTCTGGAATTCTCCCGCGAATCGACCGAGGACATCTCCATCTGGGAGCGCGTGTACTGGTACGGCGTTGAGGTCGGCCGCTGCGCGCAGACTATCTACGGGTACACGGTCGATAAAAACATCGGCTTTGCCACCGTCCGCGCGGACGTGCCCGACGGCGCGGAGCTGACCGTCGGCTGCAACGATTCGCCCGCTGTTGTCGTAAACAAGGTTTTCTGCTGAGGAGGA
>CADBOK010000151.1 GCA_902796245.1 Oscillospiraceae bacterium
GTGATTTAAGGACTTTTCCGATGCAATCACTCGTATCGGAAATTTGTAGCTTTTCTCAGGCCGATGTGGGCATCGGCCCCAACGGAACTCCGGCGAATTCGTACTGCCTTGCAAATTTCGAATACAAGGCGTTTTTACCGCAGATATTGAATCGCAGCTGCTTGCAAATTCGGTGTCCCGTGACAGGCGGCGTGTAGTTTAGCGCCCGTAGGGTGACTTGGTGTGCTCGTAACGACTAAAAAATTTGCTGCCTGCTTAAATTGCACCCGCAGCACGCACCAAACGCATCCAAGCACTCTTTTCTTCCATATCTTTTCTCTTGCGAGAGAAAAGATATGGCCGCCGGAGGCATGAGCTGATGAAAAATGCGCCCGGCAAATCTGTCAGGCGCATTTTTGCTTATACGGTTTCCAGCCTGATCGTTCCGTCCTCGCAGGTGGCTTTGATGGAGCGGAACGGGTCAACGTAGCTTTTGATGATGCGTTCGGCGATGGGGTCTTCGAGGTCGGTCTGGATGGCGCGGCGGAGGTTGCGCGCGCCGTAGGCCACGGAATAGGACTTCTTGACCAGATAATCCTTGACGCTCTCGTCCCAGGTGAACGCGATGCCGCGGCCTTCCAGCGACTGCTTGAGCTCCGCAAGCATGATATCCGCGATGCCGCGGAAATTCTCCTCGCTCAGCTGGTTGAAGCAGATGATCTCGTCGACGCGGTTGATGAATTCAGGCCGCAGGAACTCGCCCAGCGCCTTCATGGCCTTTTCCTTCGACTGCTCGGTCAGGCTGCGGCCGAAGCCGACGCTGCCGCCCTTCTGATTGGAGCCTGCGTTGGAGGTCATGATGATGATCGTGTTTTCAAAATTGACCACGCGGCCCTGCGCGTCGGTGATGCGGCCGTCGTCGAGGATCTGCAGCAGGATATTCAGCACGTCCGGATGCGCCTTTTCCAGCTCGTCGAACAGAATGACGGAATACGGGCGGCGGCGGATCTTTTCGGTCAGCTGGCCGGCCTCGTCATAGCCGACATAGCCGGGAGGCGAGCCGATGATCTTCGAGACACTGTGCTTTTACATGTATTCGGACATGTCGAGCCGGATGAGCGATTCAACGGATTCGAACATCTCGCTGGCAAGGCGCTTGACCAGCTCCGTTTTGCCGACGCCGGTTGAGCCGACAAAGATAAACGAAACGGGGTGCTTTTTGACCTGAATGCCGACGCGGGAGCGGCGGATGGCGGACACGACGGAGGCAATGGCCTCGTCCTGCCCGACGATGTGCTTTTTGAGCTCCGCGTCGAGGTTCAGAAGCTGCTCGTATTCCTGCGCGCGGATCTTGCTGGCGGGGATCTTCGTCCAGAGCTCGATGATACGGGCCAGATTGTCGATGGTCAGCGCGGGCTTCGGCAGCTTTTCCAGCTCCGCGATCTCGGAGTCGAGCTGGAGGTTGCGGCTGCGGAGCTCCGCCATGCGCGCATAATCGTCCTGCGTCTTTTCGGCGTTCTCCGTGAGCATGGAAAGCTCCAGATCATAATCGGCGTGCTCCTTTTTGAGCGCTTCGAGTCGGCCGATGTTTTTATTCTTGAGGTTCACATCCGAGCACGCCTCGTCGATGAGGTCGATGGCCTTATCCGGCAGGAAGCGGTCGGTGATATAGCGCTCGGAGAGCAGGACGGCCTGCCGCGCGATCTCCGGCGAAATTACAACGCCGTGGAACGTCTCGTAATAGTGGCTGATGCCGCGGATGATGGCAATGGACTGCTCAATGGTCGGCTCGGCGACGGTGACGGGCTGGAAGCGGCGCTCGAGCGCAGCGTCCTTTTCGATGTGCTTGCGGTACTCGTTGAAGGTCGTTGCGCCGATGACCTGAATTTCGCCGCGGGAGAGCGCAGGCTTGAGGATATTGGCGGCGTTCATGGAGCCCTCCGCGTCGCCTGCGCCGACGAGATTGTGCACCTCGTCGATAACCAGAATGATATTGCCGAGCTTTTTGACCTCTTCAATAAGGCCCTTCATGCGGCTTTCGAACTGGCCCCGGAACTGCGTGCCCGCGACAAGGGCCGTGAGATCCATGAGATAGACCTCTTTATTCTGGAGCTTATAGGGAACATCCTTGTCGGCGATCTTCTGCGCGAGGCCCTCGGCGATGGCGGTCTTGCCGACGCCGGGTTCGCCGATGAGGCAGGGGTTGTTTTTCTGGCGGCGGTTGAGGATCTGGATGACGCGCTCCGTCTCCTCCTCGCGGCCGATGATGCGGTCGAGCCTGCCGTCGCGCGCCTTCTGCGTCAGGTTCTGGCAGTAGGTGTCGAGGAATTTATGCTTTTTGTTTTTGCCGTTCGGCTTGTCGCCGGAGCGCTGGCGGCTCTCGGTCTTTTCGGGCTCCGGGACGGCGGGTGTATTGTCCTGTCCCTGCCCCGCTGCTCCGAAGAGCTTGTTGAGGAAGGGAAACGTCGCGGTCTGGCTGTCGGCTTCGTCGTCCTCGCCGTCCTCTTCGGCGTCACGGCTCTGGCTGAGCAGGCCCTCCAGGCCGTTCATGGCCTCGGTCATTTCGCCGTTGAGGTTTTCGATGTCGTCCTCCGAAAGCCCCATGCGCTCGATCATATCATCGACGGGCTTGATGCCCATCTCTTTGGCGCATTTGAGGCAAAGGCCCTCGTTGACGGTCTTTCCGCCGTCGATCTTCGTTATAAAAATGACTGCAAGATTCTTTTTGCATCTTGAGCACAGGGTCGGTTTCATATAAAAGGCTTCTCCTTATCGTGTTTCCTTCTGTAGAGTATAGCACAGTCAAGGCGTCGTATCTTTGCAGAATTGTAAACGTTTTTGGAAAATTATTTACGGGACATACAGCGTTCCGTGGCCGTTGGCAAGGAGGATGGCGGAGCCGTCCTCGCGCATGACGGCGCTGGACGCGCCGGTCGTGTTGTCGGAGACGTCGTATTCCTTCAGGGTCTGGTCGTAAATGGCAAGCGAGCCGCTCGTCAGGAGGGCGAGATAGCGGCCGGAGGCGGAGATATCCAGAATCTGCTCGCTGGTCGGAAGCGCGCCCAGCATCGTTCCGTCGTATCCGATGGTCAGGACGGTGTAGCGGTTTCCGGCCTTGTAGAGATTCATGACAAGCGTGACAAATCCGGAGCCGTCCAGCGTGTAGTCCTTGAGATAGGCGTTCTCGAACGCATAGCTCCCAAGGCACTGGCCGTCCAGATCGTAGAAATACAGCGCGTCCTCGCACAGGACGCAGAGCGTATTCCCGGGCAGGAAGTGCAGATCGTAGATCAGGGCATTTCCGATGGGGATGGTGCTGAGAATTTCCTCCGAATCCGTCCGGAAGAGGACGACGGAGGACTGGAACATGCCGTCCTCCTGTCCAAGCGCCGCAGCGGCGGCGTATTTCGCGCCGGACGAGACGGTGCAGCGCATGAAATACTGGCTCGACGAGAGCCAGCGGTAGATCAGTGCCTGTTTGCTGTTATAGACGCAGAGCACGGCACGGTAGCCGGACTCGCTGGATAAATAGCAGATGCTGCCGTCGGACGCGATATCGGCGTCGAGAATCGGCTTCTGGGCGGCAATGTGCAGAACGGAGCCGCTTTTCTGGCTGGCGGCCTCCAGCGTGGTGCCGCCGGTGTCGTAGGCCAGCGCGAGGTCGCCGCCGGTCTTTAAAACCGGCGCGGACATGGACGCCTGAATGGAGGCCGTCTCCACGCCGTCCTTGTCATAGAGGCTGAGGCCCGTCGCAGAGGCGACGGCAAGTCCGCCGGACAGACCGGCATAGCGGTTGGAGTTGCTTTCATCGTAGACAAAGCGACCCGTTTTGCTGTCGTCGGAGACGTTCAGATAGCGCACATAGCGCTGCAGGGCGTCAAGATTCAGCCGGTCGCGGAACACGTAGGCCGCCACGCCGCCCGCGACGAGCACGAGCAGGAGCGCGAACACGGCGATCCGCTTGCCAAGGCCCGGATGCTTCTGCGCGTGCAGCTGCGAGACATTATCCGACATGGAAAACCGCCTTTCCGTCATCATACCAGAGCTGCGTCATGTAAAGCCCGCCGGGCGGGACTGTCGGGCCGGCCGCCGTGCGGTCGCCGTTCAGGAGGATCTGCGCGACGGCCTCCGGCGGGAATTTCCCTTCCGCGGCATAGACACAGGTACCTGCCATGGCGCGGGCCATGTTGTATAAAAAGCCGTTGGCGCTGACGCGCAGCGAAATGAGATCGCCGTCGCGCTCGACTTTGTAATCATAAACCGTGCGCACGGTGGATTTGACATCCGTGCCGACCGAGCGGACGGCAGCAAAATCGTGCGTGCCAATGAAGCAGTCCGCCGCGCGCTGCATGACTGACTCATCCAGATGCTTGGGGTAGAACCACGCGCGGTTGACATAAAACGGGTCGCGGATGCCGGAATTATAGATCAGGTACGTATACTCCTTTTTGACGCAGGACCCGATGGCGTTGAAGTCCTCGTGCACCTCCATCGCGTTCGTGACGACGATATCCTCCGGCAGGTGCGTGTTGAGCGCATACGGGATGCGGTCGCACGGGATGCGGGCGGCGGTGCGGAAGTTGGCGACATAGACACGCGCGTGAACGCCTGCGTCCGTGCGGCCGCATCCGGTCATATGCACCGGGTGACCGACGACGGCGGCAGTCGCCTCTTCAAGCGTCTGGCCGACGGTCGTGACCGTCTTCTGCACCTGCCAGCCATGATAGGCCGTGCCGAGATATTTGAGCGTCAGGGCGATGTTGCGCATAGGATACTTCCTTATCATCTGAGAGTGAGCGGTGGAAATAAGAGGGCGCTTGTAGGGGAGTCTATTGTTACAGGCCGAACTGCCGCAGGACGATCATGACGGCGAGGAGGGCGGCGCCGGAGAGGTAGGCGAGATAGTCGCGGCTCTGATAGTGCAGCTCGGAGAGCTTTGTGCGGCCCTCGCCGCCGTGGTAGCAGCGGCATTCCATAGCGGTCGCAAGCTCGTCTGCCCGACGGAACGCGCTGATGAACAGCGGCACAAGAATCGGAACGAGCGCCTTTGCGCGGCTGATGAGATTACCGGATTCAAAATCCGCACCTCTGGCCTTCTGCGCCGACATGATCTTGTCCGTCTCCTCGATGAGCGTGGGAATAAAGCGAAGGGCGATGGACATCATCATGGAAAGCTCGTGTACCGGCGCATGCAGCTTTTTGAGCGGCGACAGCAGGCTTTCCAGCCCGTCCGTCAGGGCGATCGGCGAGGTCGTGTAGGTTAACATAAATGTTCCGGCAACAAGCAGAGAGATGCGCAGCACCATAAAGATGGCGTTCTGAATGCCGGATCTTGTGATCTTGAAGATCCAGAACTGCGCGATGGGTTCCCCCTGTCCGTAAAACAGGTTCAAAAGCGCGGTCAGGATGATGATGAACAGAAGCGGCTTGAGGTTTTTGAGCACGACCTTCAGGCGGATCCGGCTCATGGCGATGACAAGGGCAAGGAACGCGGCGATGACCGCATAGGAGACGAACCATTTTGCGAGGAACAGCGCGACGATGTAGACGATCACGAGCACGAGCTTCGTGCGGGGGTCGAGCTTGTGGATGGGGGTCTGGCCGGGGAAAAACTGGCCGAGGGTCACGTCCTTGAGCATGTCTGCGCGCCCCCTTTCAGAAGCGGCTCAAGAAGGTCTGCCGCCTGCTCGACCGTGTAGGCCGCGGCCGGGACGTTCACGCCGAGCTGCTGCAGCCGCAGCAGCACCTGCGTCATGCACGGCACATTCAGCCCCATGGAGACAAGCTCCGCCGCGTGGGAAAAGACCTCGGACGGCGCGCCGGTCATGACGGCTGTCCCCTTCTCCATGACGATCAGGCGGTCGACATTGGAGGCAATCTCCTCCATCGAGTGGCTGACCATCACAACGGCTGCGTGCTGCGCGGCCTGATAATCGCGGATATTCTTGAGGATGCTCTCGCGGCCTGCCGGGTCAAGGCCCGCCGTCGGCTCGTCGAGAATGAGCACGTCCGGCTCCATGGCGATGACGCCCGCGATGGCAGCGCGGCGCTTCTGCCCGCCGGAAAGATCAAACGGGGATTTTGACAGCTCCGCCTCGGAAATGCCGACAAAACCAGCCGCGCGGCGGACGCGCGTGTCGATCTCTTCTTTTGACAGGCCCATGTTTTTGGGTCCGAAGGCGATATCGGCGTAGACGGTCTCCTCGAACAGCTGATACTCCGGGTATTGGAACACCAGACCGACGCGGAAGCGGATCTGGCGAGTGAATTTGGGATCCTCCCAGATATCGCGGCCGTCAAACAGCACGCGGCCGGACGTCGGCTTCAGAAGGCCGTTCATATGCTGCACCAGCGTGGATTTGCCGGAGCCGGTATGGCCGATGAGGCCGACGAATTCGCCCCGGCTGATCGTGAGATCGACGTTCGTGAGCGCCGCATGTTCAAACGGCGTATCCGGGCTGTAGATATGAGAAAGCTTCTGTATCTCTAAAATTGGCGTCAAGGCTTCTTCCTCCGGGTGTTCTGGTTCAGCTCTGTGCGATGCGCTGCCGGAGCAGCTGCGCGCAGGCCTCCGGCGTCAGCGCGTCGGTCGGGATATCGACGCCGCGGCGCTTCAGCTCCAGCAGCAGCTGCTCGGTCTGCGGCACGTCAAGGCCGACGCTGCGCAGCAGCGGCTCCTGCGCGAAGACCGCCTGCGGCGTTCCGTCGGCGACGATTCTGCCCTCGGACATGGCGATCACGCGGTCTGCGCGCGCAGCCTCGTCCATGTGGTGCGTGATGAGAATGACGGTCATGCCGGTCTCGCGGTTCAGCCGCTCGACGGTATCGAGCACCTCGCGCCGCCCCTGCGGGTCGAGCATGGCGGTCGGCTCGTCGAGCACGACGCACTGCGGCCGCATGGCGAGCACGCCCGCGATGGCCACGCGCTGCTTCTGTCCGCCGGACAGGAGCTGCGGGGCGTAGGTACGGTAATCGTACATGCCGACGGCTTTGAGCGCGTCGTCGACGCGCCGCCGGATCTCCGGGGAGGCGACGCCGAGGTTTTCCGGCGCAAAGGCGACGTCTTCTTCTACGACATTTGAGACGATCTGGTTGTCCGGGTTTTGGAAGACCATTCCAACGTGCTGCCGGATGGCGAGAAGCTTTTCTTCGTCCTTCGTATCCATGCCGTAGACCGTCACGCTGCCGCCCGCAGGCAGGAGGATGGCGTTAAAATGCTTGGCAAGCGTCGACTTGCCGCAGCCGTTATGGCCGAGCACGGCGACAAAACTCCCCTGCTCGATGGACAGGTTCAGGCCGTCAAATACAATATGCGTCTTGCCGCCGTCCTGGCCCTCGTAAGTATAATGCAGGTCGTTTACCTGGATCGCTGTGGTCATGGCTTCTCCTTTGTCCAGCGGCACGTCGCGCCGCACGGCAGGGCAAGGCCCGTATCGCGCACCGGCAGGCCGAGCTCATCCGACTGGGTGTAGCCGCCGTGTTTCTTCGAGACGATCGTCTCCGTCAGATAGCGCATGACGGACGGGGCCAGGCCCGTCGTATAGGAATTGATGATAAAAAACAGCGGATCGTCGGAAAGCACGCGGCTGACCAGCTCCACGAATGGATACAGGTTTTCCTCCAGCTTCCAGACCTCGCCGGACGGGCCGCGCCCGTAGCTGGGCGGATCCATGATGATCGCGTCGTAGGTCTTGCCGCGGCGGATCTCACGCTCGACGAATTTGGCGCAGTCGTCCACGATCCAGCGGATGGGTCTGTCCTCAAGCCCGGAGACTTTCGCGTTTTCCTTCGCCCAGAGCACCATGCCCTTGGCCGCGTCGACGTGGCAGACGCTCGCGCCTGCGGCGGCGCAGGCAATGGTCGCGCCGCCGGTGTAGGCGAACAGATTTAAAACGCGGATGGGGCGGCCGGCATTGCGGATTTGATCCATCATGAAGTCCCAGTTGGCCGCCTGCTCCGGAAAGACGCCGGTATGCTTGAAGTTCATGGGCTTGACCTGGAAGGTCAGCTCCTGATAGCGCACCTGCCACTGTGCGGGCAGGCGCAGGTTCTGCCACTTTCCGCCGCCGGTGTTTGAGCGCGCATAGCGCGCGTCGTATTTCCGCCAGAGCGGATCGTCCTTCGGCGTGTTCCAGATCACCTGCGGATCCGGGCGCACGAGGATGTAGTTCCCCCACCGTTCGAGCTTTTCTCCGGCGGAGGTATCGAGGACCTCATAGTCCTTCCAGCTGTCAGCAAGCCACATGTTGCTCTCCTGTCTCTACTATGATTACGGGTTACTGCCGGTGTTGTTCGTGAAGCTGTTCAAAATCCGGTCGATCACGCTCTGGCTGTCGTCCGCGTCTGCATCTTCTTCGTCTTCCTCCGGTTCCGGATCGGGCAGATCGTCCTCGGTGTGGATATAGCATTCCACGTTGATCGAGTCGACGTCGGGCGAAACGGCAGCGTAATAGCCAGCCGGGAGGTCGCCCGTCAGGATCGCATAGGCCTGATCGAGCACGACGACGCCGTTTTTGGGGAAGGCGCGGGAAATATCAAGCAGCGCGGCCTTATGCGTGGCGTTGCCGGGGACCTGTGCGCAGAATTCATTGGCCACATGGCCGGAGGCGTCACAGATATCGACCAGCTTATGGGCGGTGCACTGCGCGGTCGGAACGTCGTGCGCGCTGAGCGTGACGCGGACAGTGCGGTCGCCGCGCGGGTCGAGCGCACAGTCGGCAGACGGCAGAAGCCCGCTGTCGCGGCAGACTGTGACCTCGACGAGGTTCGCGGGCTGTTTGAACGATTTGTCCTGCAGGTTCTGGTGCACGAGCTTCATGACCTTCTGCCACATAACGATGGAGGGATTCGTCTCGGAATCTGTCAGCACAATCTCCTCCGGGTCGTTGTAGCCGCACCAGACGACGCCGGTATAATACGGCGTATAGCCTGCGAACCAGCGGTCAAAATCGCGCGAGGTCGTGCCGGTCTTGCCGGCGACGGTCATATTTTCGAGCTGCGCCGCCATGCCGGTGCCCTTCTCGACGGTCGATTGGAGCATATCGGTGATATACCACGCGGTCATGTCCTTCATGGCGACGTGGGAATCCTGCGTATTATCGAGAATAACCTGCCCGTTCGAGTCCTTGACAACGGTATACGTTCTGGCCTCGCGCCAGACGCCTTCATTGGCGAACGTGGCGTAGGCCGCCGTCATGGCGCGGACCGTTACGCCCCGCGTGAGACTGCCGAGGGCAAGCGCCCAGAGATTCACGTCGGACAGCTCCTCGCCTTTTGCCGTCTTATACGAGGAGACAAGTGTCGCCAGCCCCATCTTGTCCTTGGCGAAGGAATAGCAGTATTCCGGCGTCATTTCCGCCACGAGCTTGACCGGGACCGTATTGGTCGACCGCTCGACCGCTTCCTCGACTGTGATAAGCCCCCGATACGTCGAGTCCAGATTCTTGGGCCATGTCGCCGTGTCGGTAAAGGAATACGGCGTATCGTCCATGACGGTCGCGGGCGTGATAAGCCCGAGCTCGATGGCGGGCGCATAGACCGCGACGGGCTTGATGATGGAGCCGGGAGACAGGAGGCTTCTTGTCGCGCAGTTCCAGACAAGGCTCCCCTGCTTTTTGCCGACGCCGCCGGCCAGGGCGACAATATCGCCGGTTGCGTTGTCGACAATGACGATGCCGGACTGCAGCTGCTGGGAGCTGGCCGTGGCCGGCAGACTCGAAAGATCCTCATAGACCTGATCGACCGCAGCCTGCACGTCGGGATTGACGGTGGAATAGATCTGGTAGCCGCCGGTCTTGACCATCGTATAGACGATGTCGTATTCGTAGCCGGTCTTGTCGCACAGGTCGTTGACCACATCGTTGATGACCTGGTCGACGAACCAGGAATAATTATCGTCGGACTTTTTCTTTTCACGGCTGGCGTTCGTGAACACGAGCTCCTGCGCGACGGCCTCGTCGTACTGGGCCTGATTGATATAGCCCTGCTTGAGCATCTCAGAGAGGATGACCTCCTGCCGCTCCTTGTTGTTTTCCGCGCTGATATACGGGTCATAGCGCGAGGGGTTGTTGGTGATGCCGATGAGAGAGGCGCACTCTGCCAGCGTCAGCTCCTTGACGTCCTTGCCGAAATACACGCGCGAGGCGGACTGCACGCCGCGGCAGTTTTCACCCAGCGGGATGATATTCAGATACAGTTCCATGATCTGCGGCTTCGTGTGCGTTTTTTCGAACTCGAGTGCGCGGTAGATCTCGACCAGCTTGCGGCGGACGGTCACCTCCCGTTCGCCGGTGGCATTTTTGATGAACTGCTGCGTGATGGTCGAGCCGCCGGCCTCGCTCTTGCCGAGGAACATCTTGAAACAGGCGCGCATCGTCGTGACCCAGTCGACGCCCTGATGCTTTTCGAAGCGCTTGTCCTCGATGGCAATGCAGGCGTTGATGAGGTTCTTGGGAATGTCGTCGTATTCGACGAACGTGCTGTTTGAGCCGCCGTAGATGGCCTGCAGCACCTCGTATTTTCCGGTATCCGGATCTTCATAATAAATGACGGAAGTCTGCTCCATGGAGAAGCTGTCGGAGGCCCACTGCGCCTGCTGGGAAAGATCATTCTTCACATAGACCGCAAACAGGCACGCGAAAATCAGGGCCGTCAGAAACGCCGTCAGGAAGATCGTGCCGACGACCTTGCCGATCACGGTGAAGACATGTCCGGCGCCTCCGGTCTTTTTTCCGTTTTCGATTCTGTCTTGTTTTGCCATACGGGACCTCCATCTTTTGTTCTGGCATACAGGCAAACGGCGCACAGCGCCGCAGTATCGCATCTTATCCAAATGATTATAACACATCTGTCAATTATTTTGAAAACAAATTTTGAAATCCATGCACGTATTTTATTCTTCCTGTTTTTGCGCGCACTTTCTGTAGAAAATATCGAATATTCGGATATATTTGCAACAAATCAGGCATTGTACCGTGCAATTCGCGGAAACGGTCAGCAAATTCCTCTTGATTTTGTACCGGCTTCGGGTTAGAATAACAGCATGAAAGCAAACGATACGGAGGCTCCCCATGGAACAGCAGTACGGCGACGATTTCATCAGCATCACTGACGAAGACGGTAAGGAATATGAGCTTGAGGTCCTGGCAGAGCTTGAGCATGACGGCAGCCGCTATCTGGCCCTCGTTCCGGCAGGCTCCGGCGATGATGAGGCGGAGGATCTCGAAGTCAGCATTCTCAAGTCCGTGGAAGAAAACGGTGAGGAATTCCTCGAGGCCATCGAAGACGACGCAGAGCTCGAGGCGGTCTACAGCGCGCTGATGGATCTGATCTACGAGGACGAGGAAGAGCCGGAGGCATAAAAAGCGCTTCGCTGCCCACAATAAAATATGGTACAACAAAAGCGTGTCCCTGCGGGGTGCGTGACGGGTCCACTTAAACCCACATTATATTCAGGGGATGCCGGAACTTTTGCTGTCGATTGCAGGCCTCCCGCCCACGGCTTTGACCGGTGGTGGACGTTGGAAGCAGAGAAGCAGCAAAGAGGCAACCCACCTGCCCTTTCGTGCAGGTTATAATTGGATCTGCACGGCTTCTGCGGGGATACGTTTTTGTCGAAAATCGCTCTGCCGGGGCAGAGCGTTCAGCGTGTCGAAAAAGTCTTTTCGCCCCGCTGAGGCAGATTTTCGAAC
>CADBOK010000152.1 GCA_902796245.1 Oscillospiraceae bacterium
CGCCTGCGCGAAAAGCTCGAGGGCGTGTCGGACAAGTGGAGCCTCAAGACGGTCTGGGGCGTCGGGTATAAATTCGAGGTCCTGTAACCATGAAAACAACGTTCAGCCGGCAGTTTGCCCTCATCGCGGCGCTGCTGCTGGTCTGTATGATCTTTACGGGCGTCTCGTTCCGGTTTCTGATGCTGGGGTATCTGCAGGCCGATAAAAAAGAGACGCTCAGCGCCGACGCTGCCGCCGTCGCCTCGCTGGCCGAGGCGTATGACTCCACAGGCGAGCTGGAGGAAAACTGGGATTTCCGGCTGAGCCTGTCCCTGTTTTCCGACGTCGGCGAGGCGGAAGCGCTGGTCTGCGACGAAAACGGCTTTGTCGTTTTGTGCTCGTGCGATGAATTCAGCTGCGAGCACATCGGCCGTCAGGTCGACGCGAATCTCATTACCGAGATCGACGCGAGCGGCGAGACGTTCCGCGTCGGGACGCTCAGCGGCATTCACGACGGGAAACGCTACATTGCGGGAAGGCCGATCGTCTCAAGCGATACGGACGAGACCATCGGCTATGTCGTCATTTCCGCCGACATGACGCAGATTACGGACTTCATGAAGCGCAGCTCGTCGCTGTTTTTCTACGTGGCGATCATTGTACTGGTGCTGGCGCTGGCCGCGGCGACGTTTTTGTCGCACCAGCAGGCGCAGCCGCTGGCCAAGGTCGCGGACGCGGCCCGGCGCTTTGGACGGGGAGAGCTCGATATGCGCGTGACAGTGCCGGACGGCTGCGGCGAGGAGGTCGTCGATCTGGCGAACGCCTTCAACACCATGGCGGATTCCCTGGAAAAATCCGAGCAGCGCAGGCAGGAATTCGTCGCGAACGTCTCGCATGAGCTCAAAACGCCCATGACCACCATCGGCGGCTACATTGACGGCATGCTCGACGGGACGATCCCACCGGAAAAGCAGCAGCATTACATGCAGATCGTCTCCGGTGAGGTGCGCAGGCTCTCGCGGCTGGTGCGCAACATGCTCGATATTGCGAAGCTTCAGGCCATGGGCGTGGAGGAGAGCCGCAAAACGCGCTTCGATCTCGGCGAGGAGATGAGCGACGTGCTCATCACGTTCGAGCAGAAGATCTACAACAAGCATCTTGACGTGCGCGTCGATCTGCCGGACAAGCCCGTCTGGACACGGGCCGAGCGCGACAGCATCACGCAGGTCATCTATAACCTGATCGACAACGCCATCAAATTCTGCCCGGACGGCGGCAGGCTTGCCCTGCGGCTGCAGCCGGACGGCGGCAAGGCCCGCGTGAGCGTTGAGAATACCGGCCCGACCATTGACAAGGACGAGCTGCCGCTGCTCTTCGACCGCTTCCACAAGGCCGATAAATCCCGTTCGGCCGACCGCGAGGGCTGGGGCCTCGGGCTCTACATCGCGAAGACCATCGTCGGCGCGCACGGCGGCGATATCTGGGCCACAAGCGAAAACGGCGTGACGCAGTTCAATTTCACGCTGCCCACGGTCCGTTAAAAGCCGCACGGAAGATTTACAGATCGTTCAATGTCTGTTCAAATCCGCAGGATATACTACATGCATAACCAAGCAAGAGGGTGTCTGATATGAGCTTTGACAACAACAGCTTCTATGACGACAATTCCACAAAGAACTGGCAGCCGCAGCCGACGCCGATGGAGGACCGCAGGCGCAGGCACACCGGAAAATGGATCACGGCGATTGTGATTCTGGGTTTGCTGGCGCTGGCCGTGACCGGCACGGTGCATCTGGTGCGCGACGTCGGTGTGACGCTCAACCGGTCGGACAACGGATTTCTTCTGACCATCGGCACGCAGCCGCCGCAGACAGCCTCTGCGCCCGCAGAGCAGCCGCAGACGGCGAAGGAAGCGGAATCCCCCGTGCAGGCCGAAACACCCGCGCAGGAGCAGAAGGCCGCGGCAGAGCTGCCGCAGCTGACGATCACGCAGTCGCCCGCGGGCGTCCCGACCGTCGCCGCCGACGAGGAGGGCGCGCTGAGCCTGCAGGAGATCTACCGCCGGTGCATCGGAAGCGTCGTGTCCATCGCGACCGTCACGCCGTCCGGCAAGGCCAGCGGCACCGGCATCATCATGTCGGCGGACGGATATGTCATTACGAACCATCATGTGATCAAAAACGCGCAGGCCGTGAGCGTCCTGACCTCTGACAGCCAGGAATATGCCGCATCTGTCGTCGGCAGCGACGAGACGAGCGACCTTGCCGTTCTGAAGGTCGAGGCGGACGGGCTTCAGGCCGCCGAATTCGGCGATTCGTCCGTTTTACAGGTCGGCGACAGCGTCGCCGCCATCGGCGATCCGCTCGGCACGGCGTTGCGCGGCACCATGACCGACGGCATCGTCTCCGCCATCAACCGCGATCTGACCGTCAACGACCGCACGATGAGCCTCATCCAGACAAATGCCGCGCTCAACAACGGCAACTCCGGCGGGCCGCTTATCAACTGCTACGGGCAGGTCATCGGCATCAATACGATGAAGATGGGCAATTTCTATTCCTCGTCCACGACCGTCGAGGGCATCGGGTTTGCCATTCCCATCGATACCGCCAAGCCCATCATTGACGAGCTGATCGAAAAGGGCTATGTCTCCGGCCGTCCGGCCATCGGCATCGACGGCGAGACGCTTCCCGCGACGTACCGTATCTATTACCGGCTGCCGCAGGGCATCTACGTGACGCGCGTCTATCAGAACAGCGACGCCGCTGCCAAGGGCGTCTCCGAGGGAGACATCATCACCGCCATCAACGGCGTCTCCGTCACGACGATGGAGCAGCTCAACCGCGTCAAGAACCAGTATACCGCCGGCGACACCATCACGCTTACCATCTACCGCGGCGGCGTATCCTCCGACGTGGAGATCATCCTGATGGACCGCGCAAATGCGTAATACAAAATGTGCCCCCGCCGCTGTCACAGCGGCGGGGGCGTTTGCATATCAGAAACAAATGGAACGCGCGGGCAGGCTTACAGCGTCAGCGTGTGATAGACCTCGCCGGAGAGCGTTTTCCACTCGAAAACGCCGTCTTCCAGCGTCATATAGCTGTGTGCGGAGCCGCTTTTGGGGATGGAGACGGAGCCGGGGTTCAGATAGAGGTTATTTTCGCCGAACGGCTCCCACGCGGGCACGTGCGTGTGGCCGTGCAGGAGGATATCGCCGGGGCAGAGCGGCGGCAGGTGCGAGGTATTATAGACGTGGCCGTGCGTGGCGTAGATCAGGCGGCTTCCGACGGGGAAGATGCTGTAATCGGCCAGAATCGGGAAGGTCAGCACCATCTGGTCGACCTCTGTGTCGCAGTTGCCGCGGACGCAGAAGAGCTGTTCCCGCCGCTCGTTGAGCATGGCCAGCACCTGCTTGGGGGCATACTCGTCCGGCAGATCGTTGCGCGGGCCGTGATAGAGAATGTCGCCCAGCAGCAGGAGGCGGTCTGCGCCCTCCCGGTCAAACGCGGAAAGCAGCTCACGGCAGTATCCCGCCGCGCCGTGGATATCCGATGCAATCATGAGCTTCATAAATTGACCCTCCTCAGCCTTTTGCAAGGTCCTTTACGACCTCGCCCGCGATGATGAGCCCTGCCACAGACGGCACGAAGGCCGTGCTGCCGGGGATGTCGCGGCGCTCGGTACACTTGTGCTTCGCGCCCGGCGGGCAGATGCAGTGGCTGCGGCAGCTGATGGACATGTCCTCAATGGGCCTTTTCGGGATCTCGTCGGAATAGACAACCTTCAGATGCTTCACGCCGCGCTTTCTGAGAGCCGTGCGCATCACGCGCGCAAGCGGGCAGCCGCTGGTCTTGTAAATATCGGCCACGCGGAAGCGGGTCGGGTCGAGCTTGTTGCCCGCGCCCATGCAGCTGATGATGGGCACGCCCGCTTTCTGTGCCTCCAGAACCAGCGTGACCTTCGCCGTGACGGTGTCGACGGCATCGACGACATAGTCATATTCTGAAAAATCAAACTGATCCGCCGTCTCCGGCAGATAGAAACACTTGTGGACGCGCACATCGCAGTCCGGGTTGATCTCCAGAATACGCTCGCGCATGACCTCGACCTTGTATTTGCCGACGGTCTTGCGCGTGGCGATGATCTGCCGGTTGAGATTCGTCAGGCAGACCTTGTCGTCGTCGATGAGATCGAACGCGCCCACGCCGCTGCGCACAAGCGCCTCGCAGACATAGCCGCCCACGCCGCCGATGCCGAACACGGCCACGCGCGCACCCTTCAGCTTCTCCATGGCCTCCGCACCGAGCAGAAGCTGCGTTCTCGAAAATTGATTGAGCATGAGTCCCTCTGTTCCATTACATATAAGATTTATAGGCTTATCATACGTATACGGGCGGAGCCTGTCAAGGGATTTGCGGCGTTTTTGGGCAGATTCTTGAAAATAAACCGTGACATTTGGCCGGTTTTCGTTTAAACTGAAAGGGAAAACGCGGCTGGATCGCGGATCAAAAACGAAAAGGGGAGAATCGTTTTGAAGGAAAGCTACAAGCCCTTGCTGACGCCGTGGAAGATCGGCAAGGTCGAGATCAAAAACCGTATCGTACTCACCAGCATGGGCGGCACGGATCTGTTCGGCTGGATGGAATGGAACCACTTTGACAAGGATGGCGCGCGCTTCATTCTGGAGGTTGCGAAGAACAACGCCGGTCTTGTCCTGCCCGGCTGTCAGCCGGTGTATAACCCGATGTACGGCCAGTGGCTGCACAAGAATAAGAAAATGTACGATGATCTGGCAAAATGGATGCCGGAGTTCCACAAGACGGGTGCGAAGCTGTTCGTGCAGCTGACGGCGGGCTTCGGCCGCAGCTTTACCGTGTCCGAGATGATGGAAAAGCTCTATAACAATCCCGTGCTGCGCGTGCTGTCAAAGCCAGTCATGGATCTCGACAAGATCACGGCCACGGCCAGCCCGTCGCCCAACCGGTGGTCTGACAAGCTGCCGTCGCGCGAGATGACGAAGGAAGAAATTCAGGAGTTTATCGACTCGTTTGCCAAGAGCTCGAAGCTTTTGAAGGATGCGGGCGTCGACGGCGTAGAAGTTCACGCCGTTCACGAGGGCTATCTGCTCGACCAGTTTACGCTGCACTACGTCAACAAGCGCACGGACGAGTATGGCGGGAGCCTTGAAAACCGCTACCGCTTCGCCGCCGAGATCGTCAAGGCCATCAAGGCCGCCTGCGGCCCGGATTTCCCGGTGTCGCTGCGCTATTCCGTCGTCTCGAAGACCAAGGGCTTCCGGCAGGGCGCGCTGCCCGGCGAGGAGTATGTCGAGGCAGGCCGCGACATGGCCGAGTCCGAGATCGCCGCGAAGTTTTTGCAGGACGCGGGCTACGACATGCTCAACTGCGACAACGGCACGTATGATGCGTGGTACTGGGCGCATCCGCCGGTATACATGCCCGAAAACTGCAATCTGGCAGAGGTCGAGCATATCAAAAACTTCGTCGATATCCCCGTCGTCTGTGCGGGCCGCATGACGCTGGACGCTGCCGCCGAGGCCATTGGCGCAGGAAAGCTCGACGGCGCGGGCTTCGCGCGGAACTTCCTGGCCGACCCGGAATGGTTCACAAAGGTGCTTGAAGACCGGGAGGCCGATATCCGCCCGTGCATCCTCTGCCACAACGGCTGCTTCAACATGTGCCACTACAAGGGCGTGCCGAACGATCAGGACCTGAGCGATTCTCTGCATCTGGCGCGCTGCGCGGTCAACGCGGAGATGATGCAGTGGGACAAGCACTACATCAAAAAGACGAACGAGCCGAAGACCGTGCACATCGTCGGCGGCGGCATCGGCGGCATGGAGGCCGCCCGTGTGCTGACGCTGCGCGGCCATAAGCCCATCATTTACGAAAAGTCCGGTGTGCTCGGCGGCACGTTCATCGCAGCCTCGTCCGAAAGCTATAAGGGCAAGCTCCGCGACCTTCTGACGTGGTACCGCCGCGAGATGGAAAAGCTCGGCGTGGAAGTCCGCCTGAACACCGAGGTCAAAGAGATCGAGTCCTTCGGCTCCGACCCCGTCATCATCGCCACCGGCTCCACCCCGCGCGTGCTCAAGAAGGTCCCCGGCCATGAAAAGATGCTCGAAGCCTGCGAGTATCTGCTGGGCGCGCCCGTGGGCGAAAAGATTGCCGTCGTGGGCGGCGGTCTGACCGGCTGCGAGATCGCGTATGAGCTGGCCCTGCAGGGTAAGGACGTCACGATCGTCGAAATGAAGGACGATCTGGTGTCCCAGAAGGGCGTGTGCCTGGCCAACAGCTCGTATCTGCGCGAATGGTTTGCGTGGAAGCAGGTTCCCGTCTATCTGGAAACGACGCTTCGCGAGGTCAAAGACGGCTCCATCGTCTGCGCGGCAAAGGACGGCACATCCGTCGAGATCCCGTGCGACACGGTCATTTCCTCCGCGGGCTATATCTCCACGCCGCTGGTCGAGGAAAAGGGACACAGGAATGTCCAGCTCGTCGGCGACTGTCTGCGCGTCGGAAACCTCCGCTCCGTCGTCTGGCGCGCCTATGAAGCGGCCATGAAGATCTGAGCATAACAGCACAACGCGCCCCGCTGGGTTCATTCCGGCGGGGCGCTGTTCCGTCGAGGCCGGCCCCAAACCATAAACCAGCGGAGCGTTTATGGTTTGGAAAGGAGGAAACGGGCTCAGAGGATAAGAGACTTCGCGCGCAGCGCGGGGGTTCGTTCCGTCGAGGCCGTTTCCGACGTGCCTCCGGCGGCCCTATCTTTTCCCCTGCGCAGGAAAAGATAGGGGAGAAAAGGGCGCTTGGGGACGCGGGGTGCGTTCTGCGGGTACGGTTTAGGTGAGTCTTGGTTTTTTGTCGCTGCGAACACACAAACTCACCCTGCGAGCGCTATGGTACGCGCCGCCTGTTACGATACAACAGATTTGTGAGCAGCTGCGTTTAAATGACTGCGGTAAAAACGTTCTGCGTTCGAAATTTGCAGGGTGGTACGAATTCGCCCAAGGCTTTGTAGGGGCGGAGGCTTCGAATTTACTGCGCTTTGCAAAATAACAACACCCTGTCGGGATCCTTCCCGGCAGGGTGTAACGTTTATTCCGGTTGTTCGAAGCTGCTGTCCATGAGGGCCTGTTCGAGCTGCCGGGCGTGGTCGAGTTCGGAATAGGGGACGAAGAAGTCCGTCCGGGTGCCGACCTCGCCGGTGTAGGCCGCGGTGCGCGGGCTCCACTGGCGGATGATGACGGGGATGTGGTCGTCCTCGAGAATGCCGTGGAACATTTCGGCCCACGGCGAGCATTTGCTGCCGATGAAGCAGTAATCATCCGGCTTCGGCCCGCGCGTGAGTCTGCTGCCGCAGAATGCGCAGGTGTTTTCCTCGTTCAGCAGGTAACAGTTTTCGCAGTAAAACATGACGCAGCTCCTTTCCGGCGCTTATTTCCGCGCCCGCAGCTCCTTCCGTTCCTTCTTCGTCTTGCAGAAATGCTCCAGCACGGGGATGAACAGGAAGCAGGTGAAGGCCGCCGTGAAGCCGCCGTTGTACAGGCAGAACGCGCCGTGCAGCAGCGGGACGCAGGTGACGAACGTGTAATGGATCATGCCGAATACAACGCCGGCCAGCCAGCCGTAGACGCCCGTGACCGGGGACAGGCCGTTTGCGAAGCAGAGGCCGATGACGATGGCCTGCGCGTTTGCCATGAGCGTATGTTCCGCGCCGGTGAGGCCGCAGACGAACTTTGCAGCATAGCTTGCTGCGACGTAGCCTACCATGATCGGCCAGACGTTGGCCGGATGGCTGCCCTTATAGCAGCAGCAGACCATGCAGAACACGCAGCCCAGCGTTGCGGCGTTCCACTTTGCGCCGATGAGCAGATAGTACAGAACAATGAACAGCCCGTAGACGCCGAAGTTCAAAATCGCCGCGCCGGAGCCGTATTTCGCGCCGTAGTCGACGTTATAGCCGGAGTCGCGCAGAAGGCGGCCATAGTCCTTCCCACCGCCGAGCGCGAGACCCCAAACAACAGCCAGCGCGAACACCACCAGACAGAAGCCGACGCTGACAGGCACAAAGCTGTCCGCAAGGCCGACATTTTCCGACGCGGGCGGCGCGGGCGTGAAGATCTTATACAGAAGCGAGCGCAGGAAGAACGCGATCAGGCCGATGGGCACGGCTGCGTTATAGAGGTCATAGCCCTTGTGCATCTGCGGGCTGTGCGGCAGGACGGCAGGGAAAATAAAGCCGATAAAAATGCCGACGGCCAGCGCGAGAACGATGCCGAGGCCCGTAAAGCCATGCCACGCTTCGCCCGGATAGCGGAAGAGCATCTCGGTGATGAGCGGGGCCAGACCCGTGGAGAACAGGAAAGCGTTCGCCATCGCGCCGGGCTTTTTCTTCATGACGAGGCAATAGAGCAGCACGCCCGCGAACGAGAACCAGATGTTGAGGATTGTCGTACCCCAGAAGCAGAAGCCTGCCGTCAGGAAAAACGCGAGGACGGACACGCCGTCCGGCTTGCTGCCGGGCAGGCAGAAAAGCCCGAGACACACGGCGCAGACCAGCGCCGCGTTCAGAAACGTTCCGCCGAAGCCGCCGTAGCTGCTGTCAAAATAGCTCTTGACGGTCTGGCCGGACTGCGTGCAGATGCGGCCGAGACCCTCGCATACGTCCGAAGCTGTCCAGCCGTATAAAATGGCGCTGACAATCGCGGCCAGCAGGCACAGCAGCGTGAACCCGGCAAACAGCCAGCGGATGGCGGTCTGCGGATCTCTGAATTTTTCTTTCAATTCTTCCACTCTCCCTTCGAAAAACTGCCGCCGTGAAGACCGGCGGCAGCGCGGTAAAACGGTTTACAGCGTGCGCTCGGCAGCTTCGACCACGTGGCCGATGAGCACAGAAGTCGTGACGGAGCCGACACCGCCAGGAACCGGGGTAATCGCGCCGACAATGGGCTCGACCTCGGAGAACACGGCGTCGCCCGCGATGGCGCCCTTGCCGCCCTTGGAGTTGATCTTCTCGGGATCCCAGTTGATGGAGACGTCGATGACGATCTGATTTTCGGAGACATAGTCCTTCGTCAGGCTGTTCAGAACGCCGGCCGCGGAGACGAGGATGTCCGCCTTGCGGGCGATACCGGCCACGTCGACGGTCTTGGTGTGGCAGACGGTGACGGTGGCGTTCTTGGCCATCAGCATCATCGCGGCAGGCTTGCCGACAACGAGAGAGCGGCCGATGACAACGGCGTTCTTGCCCTTGCAGTCAATGCCGTAGTAATCCAGGATCTCCATGCAGGCCTGCGGGGTGCAGGGGGCGAAGCCAAGCTTCTTGCCGGTGAAGACGCCCGCGTTGGAAAGGTCGGTCATGCAGTCGACGTCCTTGCAGGCAGCCAGATGGTTGCAGATCTCGTCCTGATCGGCCTTCAGGTGCTTCGGCAGCGGCCGGAACATCAGGCAGCCGTGGATGGAATCATCAGCGTTGATGGCCTCGATCTGCGCGATCAGGGCTTCCTTGGTCACGTCCTCAGGCAGGACGAACTTCTCAACTTCGACGCCGATCAGCTCTGCGCGGGCGGTCGCGCCCTTTTCGTAGGACAGGTCGGAGGGGTTTTCACCGCAGCGGACGATGGCCAGCTTCGGGCTGACGCCCTTTTCCTTCAGCGCGGCGACTCTCGCCTGCAGCTTTTCGTTCATCGCGGCGGTAACTTCTTTGCCAAGCAGTAATTTAGCCATTTTGCTTCTCCTTCTTATTTAAAGAACCCGGCCTTGACGGTCTCGAAGATTTCATCCGCCATCTTGCCGTATTTGTCCAGCATACCGAGGCACTTGGCGTTCATTTCTTCTGCCAGCGCGCGGTTCTGGAGCGTCTTGGTGTTGATGAAAACGTTGAGGGAAGCCGCCTGCAGGGCAGACTTCACGATGGCCGCGCCGCAGCCCGCGTCGGAGACGGCGAGGCGGGAGCCCTTGGCCGCGAACACGGAGATGGCTTCGATCGACTCGCAGCACAGCTCCATGATGTGCATCGGGACCTGGCAGGCCGTGATGGTGGCCTTTTCCATGATCTCGGGGCGGCTGGGATCGTCCTTCGGGATGCCGTAGGCCTTGGACAGGGGGATAAAGCCCTCCGCGTCGGCGGGGACCTGATCGAGCAGCTCGTTCTGCAGCTGGTCGCACTTGGCCTTCAGGGCGAGGATCTCTTCTTCAACGTCCGCATATTTCTTCTTGCCGACGGTGAGAGAGCCGACCATGTTGCCGAGCGCCGTGCCGAGCGCGGCCACCAGCGCGGAAGCGCCGCCGCCGCCGGGGGCAGGCTCGCTCGAGGCGAGGACCGTGACGAATTCACGGCAGGATCTTGTTGTATAGTCCATGATAACTCCTTATTTTCAGAAAGGCAGGCGGCGGATGTCCGCCGCCTGCCGGTAAGTAACGTTTACTTGGGGAGCGATGAAACAGAGCGTCAGGATAAGAAGCCCTGCGTGCAGGGATTCGTTCCGAAAGCTCTGATTTCAGAGCTTTAGAACAGGCCGCTGACCTTGCCGGTCTCGGTGTCGACGTCGATGCGGCGGTAAGCCGGGTTCGCGGCGGTACCGGGCATCATGGAGATGGTGCCGGCCATCGGGCAGA
>CADBOK010000153.1 GCA_902796245.1 Oscillospiraceae bacterium
ACGTATTTCATTTCCACATGGCCGGACATATGGCCGTCGATGCGGCGGAACATCTTCAGCTCCTCGAACGGGAAGAAGCCGCGCAGCGCCAGCACCGGATACACGGCGGGCGAGCAGTGGCCCTTGGACATGACGAAGCGGTCGCGCGCGGGGTCATGCGGGTTCTTGGGATCGACGCGCATTTCGGCGAAATACAGGTACGTCAGCACGTCCATGCAGCTCATCGAGCCGCCCGGATGGCCGGAGGCCGCGTCGTGTACCATCTGGACGCCATAAAGACGCGCCTTGGCCGCGTTCAGCTCGAGCGCCTTCAGTTTGGTTTGTTCCATATGAATTCCTTCCTTTGTTCATAGAATCGGGATTTTCCTGCGTTCGTGTGGGATTGATTTGGCTGACAGGAAAATTCGTTTTGCTTCCTGTTGCATTCCACTTTCTATCATACAGTATCCGCGCGGATTTTTCCAGTGCTATTTCTGAAAAAAACAGTTTTTTTGCGGCTGCGCCGCGCATCAGCTGTTTGCCGCCTCCGCCTCCCGGCACAAAGCGACGAAGGCCTCCCGTACAGACGCGGGAGAAAGCAGCTCCGCCCGCGCGCCGAACGAGGCGAGCCAGCCGAAAAAGTTCGGCGATACCGCGACCTCCACCGTGCAGATAAATTTGTCCGGCCCGTCCGGAACGCACGGGGTACCGCGCCCGAAGCGGTCGATCACCACGCCCGTGAGCGACCGGTCGAACCGCAGCCGCAGCTGCTCACGGCTGCCGGCGAACATGCCGAAGACGTTTTTGCCGTATTCGGACAGGTCAAGCTCGCGCGTCTGCGCGTCCATATAGCGCGGCTCGCCCGTCATGCTGATCGAGGCCATCTTGTCCACGCGGTAGTGCGTCAGCCCGTGGCGCTCGGAATGCGCGACGAGATAATAATTTTCATCCTGCCAGCAAAGCGCGTAGGGGCTTGCGGCATAGAGCCCCGGCCGGTAGCGGCGCGAGCCGTCCAGATTGTAATCAAAATAACGGAACGTGATGCGGCTGTTTTTCTGGATGGCCTCATGCAGAAGATCGACGGAATAATAGACACTCTCGTTCATGGTCTTGACGCGGCCCGCGACCGTGACCTGCCGCCGCAGGCTCCCGGCGGCGTACTGGCTGGCAAGCGTCTCAAGCTTGGCGATCAGCTGCATGGATTTGCGCTCCGACAGGAACCGGCTCGACTGCACGGCGTCGACCAGCAGCTTCAGCTCCGGCAGCTCAAACGTGCGCGAGGCGAGAAAATACCCGCCGCGCTTTCCTCTGACCGTCACGATATCCATGCCGAACTGCTGAAGACACAGAATATCGTCGTAGACGCTCTTGCGCTCGGCGCGGATGCCGCGCGCGGCGAGCGCGTCCAGAATATCCTGCATGGAAAGCAGATGCTCCTCGTCCGACTGCCGCTCGAACAGCTCCTTCAGATACAGCAGCTTCAGCTTCTGATTTTCCGTCCGTCCCATAAACCTGCGCCTCCTGCCGGTGTGTGATACATTTATTGTATAGATTTCCTGTCCCGGACGCAAGTGGAATTGCGGATTTTCCGGAATTGTGATAAAATACAGAAAATCGATTCCGGGAGGCTGTTTATGCTGTATCTGGGCTGCCATTTGTCCTCGTCAAAGGGATATGCCGCGATGGGAAGGACCGCGCTTTCTATCGGCGCGAACACATTTCAGTTCTTTACGCGCAATCCGCGCGGCGGCGCGGCGAAAAGCGCCGACCCGGCGGACGCCGCCGTGCTTGTGCAGATGCAGCAGGGCGGGCTGCTTGGTCCGCTTGTGGCGCATGCGCCGTATACGCTGAACCCCTGCTCGAAGGATGAACGGACGCGCGAATTTGCCCGTGAGGTCTTTGCGGACGATCTGCAGCGCATGGAGCTGACGCCCGGCAATTTCTATAATTTCCACCCCGGCAGCCACGTCGGGCAGGGCGTTGAGGCAGGCGTTGACCTGATTGCCGCGTGTCTCGACGCGGTCGTGCAGCCCGGGCAGCATACGACCGTTCTGCTCGAAACGATGTCCGGCAAGGGCAGCGAGGTCGGCGGCCGGTTTGAAGAGCTGCGCGCCATTCTTGACGCCTGCCGGTGCAAAGACCAGCTTGGCGTGTGCCTCGACACGTGCCACGTGTCGGACGCGGGCTATGACATTGCAAACGATCTGGACGGCGTGCTGGCGGAATTCGACCGCGTCATTGGCCTTGACCGCCTGAAGGCGCTGCATCTGAACGACAGCAAAAATCCATGCGGCGCGCACAAGGACCGGCACGAAAAAATCGGGCAGGGATATCTGGGACTCGAGACGTTCCGGCGCATTCTGGGCCACCCGGCCCTTCAGGGACTGCCCATGATCCTCGAAACGCCGAACGAGCTGCCGGGCTACGCGGCGGAGATCGCGCTTCTTCGCGGGAATTGACGTTTCCGGGCAGATATGATACCTTATAGTAGCAAACAGAAAAAGGAGAGCCGCACATGAACGAACACCGGGATAAGCCATACGTCAAATGGGGCCTGACGGCGCTGGCCGTGATCTTTATCAGCATTCTGCTCGTCGTGATCTTTACGAATCTGCCGGGCTTTTTCGGCATGCTGACCGCGCTGGAGGCGATTTTGGAGCCGCTGATTTTCGGCGTGGTGATTGCGTTCCTCCTGAACCCGATCGTGCGCTTTGTCGACAGCCGCCTTCTGCCGCTGCTGGAGCAGAAGACGAAGCTAAAGCCCGCGCATATCCGCAATCTGAGCCGCGCGGCGGGCATTTTCATCGGCGTCGTCGTGGCGGTTCTGATTCTGTACGCCTTTTTCTCCATGCTGCTGCCGCAGCTGTATGAGAGCGTCGTCGGGATCGTGGACAACGCGGAAAATTATTATACCAGCATCGACCGCTGGGTCACGAATATCCTCGAGGACAACCCCGAGATCCAGAGCTACGTCGACACAGCGCTCGGCAAGATCTATGATTTCATCAACAACTGGATCACCACGACGTTTTTACAGGACGTGCAGAAGCTTCTGACCACGCTTACGAGCTCCGTGGTCGCCATCGTCAAGAGCTTTCTGAACTTCCTCATCGGCTTCGTTGCGTCGATCTATATCCTGTGGTCGAAGGAGACGTTTCAGGCGCAGAGCAAGAAGATCATTGTCGCGCTGTTTTCCCCGAAGGGCGCGGATCGTATCTTCTATCTCGGCCGCAATATCTACCGCGTGTTCAACGGCTTCGTCATCGGCAAGATCGTCGACTCGGCCATCATCGGCGTTTTGTGCTACATCGGCATTCTGATTCTCAAAATGCCGTATCCGGCCCTCATCGCCACAGTCGTCGGCGTAACGAACGTCATTCCGTTCTTCGGGCCGATCATCGGCCTTGTTCCGTGCGCGTTCCTCATTCTGCTGGTGAACCCCCTGCAGGCGTTCTATTTCGTCATTTTCATTCTTGTCCTGCAGCAGGTGGACGGCAACGTCATTGGGCCGAAGATCCTCGGCAACACTGTCGGCATCTCGGGCTTCTGGGTGCTTGCGTCCATCACCATCGCGGCCAGTCTCTTCGGCTTCACGGGCATGATTCTGGGCGTGCCGGTGTTCGCCATTATTTATCTGCTCATTTCCGACTCCGTCAACAACAAGCTCCGCAAAAAGAACCTGACCACCGACACGGCGGCCTACGGCCCGATCAATGAGGTTTCCGACCTGCCCGGAGAGGAGCGGGAAGTCAATTCCTGAAAAACCGCCGCTTTATGGAGAATTTCGCATGCAGGATGCACTGACTACGTTTTTTTCACAATTTGAGCCCGTTCCGTGGCTGTGCTATCTGTTCCCGGTGCTCGCGCTGGGGATATTGATCCGCTGCGCGGTGAGTCTGCTGACGTTCCGGCCCGAGCCGGAGGTCTGGGCGTGGCTCACCACGCCGGACGGCGCGCACATCCCCGTCACGCACTGGGAAAGCCTCGTCGGCCGCGGCGCGGGCTGCGACGTGCAGCTCGGCTATCCGACCGTCTCGCGCACCCACGCGGTTCTGACGCGCTACGACGACGGCAGCTGGACGATCTCAGACGCGCATTCCAAATCCGGCGTGTTCGTGAACGGAAAGCAGACGGCGCTGTCCGCGCTGCGCTTCGGCGACGTCATTACGATGGGCGGCGTGAATTTTACGCTCATCCCCCTGACAAAGGAGCAGGAGCGCATCCAGGCCGGAACCCGCACGCGGGCCGGTCATGCCGTGCATCAGGCGCCGACGCTGCTGCTTCTGACGCTGTTCCAGCTGCTGACGGCTGTGCAGCTCATCCTCGGCGGCTGCGGCCCTGCGCTGGAGCTGACGGCCTTCGGCGGGCTGATCGCGCTGGAATGGGCGCTGTATCTTGCCCTGCGCGCGTTCCGCAGGACGGGCTTTGAGGCCGAGACGCTGGCGTTTTTCCTGTGTACGATGGGCCTTGCCGTCGTGTCGAGCTCCGCGCCGGAAAGCCTTGTCAAGGAGCTGCTGGCCATCGTCGCGGGCGTGTGCGTGTTTCTCGTCGTCTGCTGGTCGCTGCGCGATCTGGAGCGGGCGAAGGCCGTGCGGTATCTCGCGGCTGTTGCAGGCATCGGCCTGCTGGCATTCAACCTGCTCTTCGGCGTGGAAAAATTCGGCGCGCGCAACTGGCTCCAGCTGGGCGGCGTGTCGTTCCAACCGTCGGAGTTCGTCAAGGTCTGCTTTATCTATGTCGGCGCGTCCACGCTCTCGCGGCTGATGGCGAAGCGCAACATCGTGCTGTTCATCGCCTATTCCGCCGTCATCTGCGCGTGTCTGGCGCTTATGAAGGATTTTGGAACCGCGGTCATTTTCTTCGTCGCGTTCCTTGTCATCGCGTTCCTGCGCTCCGGCAATTTTGCAACGATTGCACTGGCCATCGCCGCGACGGGCTTCGCGGGCGTTCTGGTGCTGCGCTTTCTGCCCTACGCGCGAAACCGCTTTGAGGCGTGGGGCCACGTGTGGGATTATGCGCTTACGACCGGGTATTCCCAGACGCGCTCGATGATGTGCATCGCCTCGGGCGGCCTGTTCGGCCTCGGGCCGGGGAAGGGCTGGCTCAAATACGTCGCGGCGTCGGACACCGATCTGGTCTTCGCCTTCGTCTCGGAGGAATGGGGCCTGTTTATGGCCGTCCTGATGGTCGCGTGCATCGTCATTCTCGCCTGCTTCGTTGTGCGCTCCGCACCCGCGGGCAGAAGCTGCTTTTATACCATCGGCGCCTGCGCGGCCGTGACGGTTATGGTCACGCAGACGATTCTGAACGTGTTCGGCATGGCGGATTTCCTGCCGCTCACGGGCGTCACATTCCCGTTCGTGTCAAACGGCGGGTCGAGCATGGTCTGCGTGTGGGGTCTTCTGGCCTTTGTCAAGGCTGCGGACACCCGGCAGAACGCCTCCGTCGCCATCCGCGTCCCGCACGGCGTCACGCCGCTGCCGGAAGAACCTGACGCGGAGGAGCCTGCCGCTGACGAGCCCGCGCCGGAGACTCCCGACGCCGTCTGGCAGCGCCCCAACGGAAAGGAGGCGCGCGGATGAAAAAGGTATCGCGCCGCGCGCTGTTCGCGCTGGCTCTGGCTGCCGTGCTCGCCGTGGGCACGCTGGCCTTCTGCGTCAAATACGCGGCGAACGCCGAAAAATGGGTCACGTTTTCCGGCAGCCCGCACGTCTATACCGGCACAAATCTCACCGGCGGCAGAATTTACGACCGCTCCGGCGTGCGCATCCTGAACACGACCGACGGCCGCGTCTACAGTGACGACGAGGCCGTGCGCGAGGCGACCGTCCATCTGCTGGGCGACCGCTACGGCTATATCAGCGCGCCGCTGCTGGGCAATTTCGCCGAGCAGATGATCGGCTATGATAAGATCACAGGTCTGAACGAAGCGTCCAAGGGCACGGCCAGCGCAAGACTCACCATCAGCGCCGAGGTTCAAAAGGCCGCCCTGCAGGCGCTCGGCAGTTATCACGGCGCCGTCGGTGTCTACAATTATAAGACCGGCGAGATTTTATGCGCCGTGACCAGTCCCAGCTACGACCCCGACAACATCCCCGATATCGCGGGCGACGAGACGGGGGCGTATGACGGCGTGTATCTCAACCGCTTCTTTGACGCGGCCTATACGCCGGGCTCCATTTTCAAGCTCGTGACAAGCGCCGCTGCGCTGGAAAAGAGCGCGTCCGCGCAGACCGGGACCCATACCTGCACCGGAAAAACCATCATCGGCGGGCAGGAGATCATCTGCATGTCGAGCCACGGGACACTCGCCATGCCGGAGGCGCTGGCGCATTCGTGCAACGTCTATTACGGCGAATTGGCCGCGTCCCTCGGCAAAGACGCCCTGCAGGCAGCCTGCGACAAGCTGGGCTTCAACGGAACGCTCGCGTGCGACGGCTATACCGCCCGCTCGACCGTCGATCTGTCGGACGCCGACGACGGCAGCGTCGCCTGGGCCGGGATCGGCCAGTATACCGACCAGATCACGGCAGTGCAGTTCCTGCGCTTCATGGGCGTGATTGCAAACGGCGGAGAGGCGGCGGAGCCGTATCTTATGCAGAAAATTTCCCGCGCGGGCCAGACGGTCTACGAGGCGGAAACGAAAACGACCGGGCGGCTGCTGTCCGAAGAGACGGCCAAAGCGCTTGGAGACATGATGCGCGGCGCGGTCGTGAACCAGTACGGCGCGTGGCAGTTCGGGAACTTAACTGTCTGCGCCAAGTCCGGCACGGCGGAGCGCGAAAACGGCCCGGCAGACGCGATGTTTGCAGGCTTCGTGCAGGACGAGGCGTATCCGCTTGCTTTCGTCGTCTTCGCCGAACGCGGCGGCTCCGGCAGCCAGACAGCCGCGCCCATCGCCGCAAAGGTCCTTGCCGCCTGCAAGACGATGCTGGACACGCCGAATCCGAACGGATAAAAGCGCCTTGAATTTGCAGCGTTTTTGTGGTTGACGATACATTTGACAATGCAAGAACCCATATTAAAAACTTGTGACTGCCCCTCAGCCCCCTTGAACCGACCAAGAAAACCCCTTCGGTTTTCTTGGATCTTTCCCGCGAAACTTGATGCAGCTCAAAAATTCTGACGCACCCAAAGGCTCCCCTTGGGCTCAAGGGGCCGATTCCCCCTGTCAGGGGGAAATGGCCCGAAGGGCCAATAGGGGTATGGACGCTGTCAGCGAAGCTGACTGATGGGATTCGAACGCTGCAAGTTTCAGAGCACTCTGAAATTTACAACAGATCCCCTCCGTCATTTTCTCCGAAAATGCCACCTCCCCTTATCGTGCGGAGCACGACAAGGGCAGGCTTTTTAGAGTCTCGGCAAATTCGTGCTGCCCTGCAAATTTCGAACGCAGCTGCTCACAAATTTGGTGTCTCGTAACAGGCGGCGCGCAGCCCAGCGCCCCTTTTCTTCCCTATCCTTTCCGGCAAGACGGAACTCCCCCCTATCAACACAAAAGGAGAACCCCCATGACAGACTTTCACGCGCTCATTGACAGCTACCGCGGCTGCGCCTGCGGGCAGGAACACGAATGCGCCGTCCGGGATATTGCCATCGGCAGCGGGCTTGTGTCCGAGGTCGGCGGACTCCTGAAGAAAAACGGCTTCAGCTCCCGGCTCCTGCTGGCGGCGGACGAGCAGACGCTCGCCGCTGCGGAGGGGATCGAGGCTTCCCTGTCCGGCTTTACCGTCGTGCGGCACATCTGGCCGTCCATCCGCGTGGCGACCATGCAGGATGTAGAAAAGATCGAAAGCTATTTTGACCGCGTGGACGGCGTGCTCGCCGTCGGGACGGGCTCTGTTCACGATCCGTGCCGCCTTGCCTGCGCGCGGCATAACGTGCCGCTGTGCCTGTTCGCGACGGCCCCGTCGATGGACGGCTTCGCGTCCTATTCCGCGCCGATCGTAAACGGCAATTTCAAGATCACCTATCCCGCCAAATGCCCCGAGGTCATCATCGGCGACACGAAGATCCTCGCGGACGCTCCGGCGGAGCTCAAATCCGCAGGTTTCGGCGATATGGTCTCGAAATACATCGCGCTCATCGACTGGCAGGTATCGAGCCTTCTGACCGGGGAAGCCTATTGTGAGCGCGTCGCGGCGCTGACGCGGCAGGCGGCAGACCAGATCTTCGCCATGGACAGGAGCGTCACGAAGCGCGACGAAAAAACAGCGGCGGCGATCTTCGAATCGCTTCTTCTGACCGGCATCGCGATGAGCTTTACCAAGACCTCCCGCCCCGGCAGCGGCACGGAGCATATCATGGCTCATTTCTGGGAGTGCATGGAGCTGCTGGACGGCAAAACGCCAAACTACCACGGCGAGGATGTCGGTGTAACGACGCTTATTATGCTGCGGTATTACGACGCGCTCGCCCGCCTGCCGCAGGTCACGGCCCATCCGGAGGTCTGCAACTGGGATGAAATTTACAGGATCTACGGCCCGCTGGCCCCGGATGTGCAGAAGCTCAACACGCCCGACACCATCACGGACGGCATCGACCCCCGCCGCATCGAAGCCTGCTGGCCGGAGATCCGCCGGATCGTACAGTCCGTGCCGTCCTATGACGCCTGCCTTGCCGCCATGCGGCGGGCCGGGTGCAAGACAACGATCGAAGAAGTCGGCAAAGAGCCGGACTTCGTTAATATCAGCTTCCGCTTCCATCCGTACATGCGCCGCAGGCTGTCGCTGAAGCGCGTGAGCCATATGCTGGACCTGCCGGAAGAGCTTTTTTGAATTGAACTGTCACAAGGAGCGCTGAACCATGGAAAATTACGATGAAAAAATGAACTACAGCTTCGAGCCCGCTTCACCCGAAGCGCCTGCCGCACCCCAGCAGCCGCTGGAACAGGCGAAGGAGGAGATCCGGCGCAGCGGCAAGCACACCGGACTCAAGATTGCGGCGCTGCTGGCCGCCGTGGCGATCGTCGCGGGCGTCGGCGGCTCTGCGCTGACGAAGGCCATCGACGCCATCGGGCAGAAAAATCTCGCCGAGCAGGAGCAGAACGCCTCCGTCGGCGCCATGGCCGAGCAGCCCGTGGAACCGGCGCAGGCCGAGTCGTCCGACGCGCAGAATCAGCCCGCCTACCGGCTCGAGCGGACGCCGCTGCCGGAAGCGCTTCCGTCCAACGAGGGCGAAAAGACGCTTACGCTGGCACAGGTCTATAAAATGAACGTCGACGCGGTCTGCAACATTCTGGTGCAGGACGAATCCGGCGTCTGGGAGCAGGATGGCTACTGCATCGGCAGCGGCTTCGTTCTGACGGAGGACGGCTATGTCGTGACGAACAACCATGTCGTGGACGGCGCGGACGGAAGTCCGCTCACCGTCCAGCTCTACTCCGGCGACGAGTATCCGGTCGAGGTCGTCGGCGGCGACAGCATGAACGACGTCGCGCTGCTCAAAATTGAGGCCTCCGGCCTGCAGACGGTATCCGTCGGCGATTCCGACGAGGTCGAAATCGGCGAGACCGTCGCGGCCATCGGCAACGCCCTGGGCGAGCTGCCGTTCACCATGACCTCCGGCTGCATCAGCGCGCTGGAGCGCGAGATTGACCCGGACGGCACGCCCATCACCATGCTGCAGACCGACGTGCTTATCAACGCCGGCAATTCCGGCGGGCCGCTGTTTGACCTGAACGGCAATGTGATCGGCATCACCACGGCCAAGATGTCCGGCACGAGCGAAAACGGCATCGCGATCGAGGGTCTCAGCTTCGCCATCCCCATCAACGACGTGCTGCGCGTGGTCTACGACCTGCAGCAGTACGGCCGCGTCCGCGGCCGGGCTTATCTCGGCGTTACGCTGCAGAATCTCGACGCGCAGGTCGCGGAGATCTACGGCCTGCCCTCCGGCCCGCAGGTCGTGACCGTGACGGAGGGCAGCTGCTCGGAAAAGGCCGGGCTGCAGCCGCACGATATCATTCTGGAATTTGACGGCGAGGCGATCGCCTCGTATTCCGACCTTGTCTCCGCGCTTTCCAAGCACAAGGCGGGCGATACCGTCAAGATGAAGCTCTACCGCGCGGGCGCGGAGCTTGAGGTCACGCTCACGCTGGACGAGCGGCCCGAGGAGTCGCAGATCGACGAGGCCGAGCAGCAGGCGCAGGCCGAGCTGGAGGGCCAGTCCCAGCAGGACGGGGAATTCGGCATCCCCGGCTTTGACGAGTTTGGAGACTTCGACGGCTACGGCTACGATTTCGGCGGATAAAAACGCACGCATATGCCCCTGTCCATTGCCATAAGCATGGACAGGGGTGATTTTTTATGAAGCGATTTTTCCGGCAGTATGGCAGGCTGACGCTGGCGCTGGCGGCTGTGCTGGCGTTCTGTGCGGTGCTGCCGCTTTTGTTCCAGCAGAGCCGCTCAATCGAAACGGGCTCGTGGGGCCTGAGCTTCCGCACGGAGGGCCAGCCGCCCGCCGGCAATGCGTCGAAGGACGCGCTGCGGCGCTATGACGCGGTCTATCTCGGAGACGAGTCACAGAAGAAAATTTATCTTACCTTTGATGCGGGCTATGAAAACGGCTGCACGGAGCCGATTCTGGAGGCGCTGGCGAAGCACAACGTCAAGGCGGCGTTTTTCGTCGTCGGCAACTACATCGAGCAGAACCCGGACCTCGTGCGCCGGATGCTGCGCGAAGGACATATCGTGGGCAACCATACGTACCACCACTACGACATGTCAAAGCTCTCGGACGAGGCGTCGTTCAATCAGGAGCTGACAAGCCTCGAGACGCTCTACCGGGAGACGACCGGCGAGAACATGCCGCGCTATTACCGCCCGCCGCAGGGCATTTACAGCGAAAAAAATCTCGAAATGGCGCAGAAGCTCGGCTACCGGACGGTGTTCTGGTCGCTGGCCTATGTCGACTGGTATCAGGACAACCAGCCGACCGACGAGCAGGCGTTTTCCAAGCTCCTGCCGCGCATCCATCCCGGCGCAATCGTGCTGCTGCACTCGACGTCGCAGACGAACGCGCGGATTCTGGACACGCTTCTGACAAAGTGGGAGGAAATGGGGTATTCCTTCGGGACGCTCGACGAGCTGTATGCGTAGCCGTCACCATTTTCGGACCTCTGCATAACATGGAATGAGCGAGCGATCAAACGCTACGTTATCTTTCAGGAGGTCTTGTTATGTCTTGTAATCAGTCCGGATTCTGCGCCTTCGGCAACAGCTGGTGGTGGATCATCATCCTTCTGCTGA
>CADBOK010000154.1 GCA_902796245.1 Oscillospiraceae bacterium
AAACGCGAAAAAAGAGGGAAAATTCCGGTTGAATCAGGGACGATCTTCCAAAAAAGGTAGAAATCCAGAGCAAAATGTAGTATAATCACATTATCTTGATTGACAGCGCCCGCATTTCGCGGGCGCCTGGGAGTGTATATGAAACTACGCAGAACAAAGCGAATGCCCGCCGCGGCGAAGCGGAAGCTGCGCGCGAAGCGGCTTGCGCAGGCGAAGCGGTTTTTGCGCGAGCATACCTGGGGCGTGATGATCACGGTTCTGATCCTGATTGCGCTGGTCCTGTTCGTCTGCGTGATCGCCGGGGCCTCGCCCAAAGCGCCTGCCGAGCCGGAGACGGCGCAGGACGATACGCCGCGCTACGAGTCGGGCTTTATCTGCGCCATCACGACGCAGGTGCCGTATTACACCGAGGAGTTCTCCGAGGCCGGGACGGTCGCGCGCGGCATGCAGATCACGTATTCGACCGACAAGTCTGTCGAGCATGACGGCGTGCGGTATTACCTGACCTATTTCTCCACGCTCGACTGCGGCTACGTCTCTGAGGAAAATCTGACGCAGGACCCCGATGCCGTGATTGCCGAGAAGACCGTCTACGTCCGCACGCCGCAGAACCTGCGCCCGGACAAGGACTCGCTCGAGCTCGGGACGCTGGTCGAAAAGGGGACGGAGCTGCAGGTTCTGAGCTACGAGGGCACGACGAACGGCGTCGTCGACCTGTATCAGGTGTCCTATCAGGGCCAGACGGGCTACATCAGCGGCCAGTACGTCTCGACGATGCAGGAGGAGGCCAACGACGTCTATGACCGCTTCGGCGTCTACGCCATCCACGCCGGACGCGGCGACAAATGGGGCGGCGGCGACGCGGAGAGCCTTGATTATTTCCCCCATACCAAGGCCAATTTTGCAGACAATAAAATGCCGAACCCCTGCTACGCCATCTATCTCACCTGCGACCCCGCGATTTTAAAGGACATCGACAAGTACATCGAATACGCAAAGTCCACGAAGATCAACGCCTTTGTCGTCAACATCATGGACGGCACGTCCATCGGCTACGATTCGCCGGTGTACGAGGAATATTCCCCTACGGCGTACCAGTATGCCAATAATACCGTCGCGGAATATCAGGAGGTCATCCGGAAGATCAAGGACGCGGGCTTCTACGCCATCGGCCGTCTGACCGCATTCAACGACTCCTTCTTCTGCCAGGATCACCCGGAATACGCCATTGCCGACGGCTCCGGCGAGCCGCTGTACGTCGCGGCCAGCTACTGGCCGAGCGCGTTCTGCCGCTACGTGTGGGAGTACAAGGTCGCGCTGGCCATCGATGCGGTCGAGACCATGGACTTTGACGAAATCCAGTTCGACTACGTCCGCTTCCCGGACAACACCGACCAATACGAAGCCTCGGGCGATATCGACTTCCGCAACGAATACGGCGAGACGAAGGCGCAGGCCATCCAGCGGTTTCTGATGTATGCCACGGATATTCTGCATGAATATGGTGTGTACGTCGGCGCGGACGTCTTCGGCGAGACGAGCGGGAACTATGTCACGGCCTACGGCCAGTACTGGCCCGCCATCAGCAACGTCGTCGACGTGATCTCCGGCATGCCGTACCCCGACCACTTCTCCCGCAACGGCACGTACCGCCCGTGGGAGCACCCGTATGAGACGCTCCTTGACTGGGCCGAGTCCGCCGCCAAGCGGCAGGCCGAAACGCCCACGCCCGCGCTCGACCGCACGTGGATCCAGGCCTACAACGCCATCCAGCCGCCCTATAACGAATACAGCGTGCAGGAGATCGGCGACGAGATCCGCGCGCTGAAGGAGGAGGGCCTGACCGGCGGCTTCATGGCCTGGAACGCCACCTGCAGCTTGGCCAAGCTCGAGGAGCTGCGCCCGCTGTACGAGGCGCTGGAATAAAATCGTCTTACATAGAACAACAGGCTCCCCTTGGATACAAGGGGAGCCTGTTCCTGTCATTTTTCGATTTGCCCGGCAGGATATATGTGGTTCTGTTGAACCCCAAGGGCGCCGACCTCCCAGGAATGGGAGGTCGGAAAATTTTTATGGGGATGCAACCTGCGCGGATTTTATACGTGTAGAGAGAAGAAGCGCGCGGGGCGGAGGAGCGCGCGCCACAATATCTTGTGGCGGGTGTTACGTCTACCTCGCAACATGGGCCGAAAGGGGCTGAAATGCTTGGAAAAACAGACATTTTCGTAAAAATTGGTTGCAATTTTTAATTTTTATGGTAAACTGATTACATAAAAATCTGCGGCTGCAACAGGCCGCAAATTGAAAGAGGTGCACTTATGAAGCGTACATTTGGAAGATTCATGAGCCTGCTGCTGGTGCTCGCCATGGTACTGGCGATGGTTCCGGCGGCATTGGCTGCAAATCAGGCGTACAGCGTCGAACCGGGTTCGACGATCACGCTCACGACGAAGTACACGTTCACGGAAGCAACGTGGACGTCCAGCGATTCGACCGTCGCAAAAATTGAAAGCAACACCGCCACAACGGCAGTCATCAAGGGCGTAAAGGCCAGCACGACGGCCATCCGGATCACGGCTACCGGCAAGGTAAATGGTCGTGATTATTCGGAGTATTTCACGGTTTATGTGCGGGACGCATATACCCTTACGCTGGCGCTCAGCAACAGTAATATCAACGGCACGGTTGCGCTGAATCAGGGCGACACCAGAACGCTCACTGCGACTGTCACGGTCGGCAGCAGCGGCGTGACCGCAGGCAATCTGGCAAACTGCGAAGTTCATTTCACCAGCGATAACGATGCCATCTCGGTTACTCCTGACAGCGCGAAGGTCACCGCAAGCACGGTCGGCAACTACACGACCTATAAGGTTGAAGCGACTGTCAAAGCAGAGAAGGTCGGCGGCGCAACGCTGACGGCGCAGGTCTATTATAAGAACAGCAGCGGTACCATGACCCCGTCCACGTCCGCAGCTGCGACGAAGCAGATCGGCTTCAGAGTCAGCGGCGCGGCTACCGTCACGGTCACGCTGCCGGATGCGCAGCAGACGCTGTCTCTGGAAGCGAACGGCACGAACGGCCTGCTTCAGCCGAGAGTCTCCGGCTATTCCGGCACGACCCAGCCGAAGCTGCTGTATCTGTACGACACCACAGACAACAGGCTGTATGTCCGTCCCAATACCGCAACGACCTCTGCGACCGTCGAGCCGTACAAGGCCTGCGACGCAACAAAGATCTATATCTGCATTGCGGACTACAATCCCGGTCTGACATACGATAAGATCGACCAGACATACCCGGCTGGAAAACCGGACGGAACAGTAGCAAGCGGCAAACAGAAGATCGTGGGCAGCTACGCAGTCTGCACGGTCAGCATCAAGAATAAGGGCATGGCCGTCACATCGATCGAGGTCATGAACAACGAAAGCGTGTCCTATAACGGAAAGACCTCCCGCCTGCAGACGCTGCTTGACAACGGCACGATGGTCTTCGGTCTGCAGGACAGCTATTATAAGCCTGCTGTGAAGTCTGCGTTGATCCGTGACGAGCTGATACTTACTGCGCGCATCAAGGCTCCCGATTCGCTGCTTGCAAGCGCTGCGGATCTGAAAAATGCCTATTCCCGCATTGAGTGGACAAGCTCTGCCCCTGCTGTTGCCAAGGTGGGCACGACCGATTCGGACGGAACCTCGGCAACTGCGACGATCGTGCCGGTCGCAGCCGGTACGGCGACGATCACCGCGAAGGTCGACGGCAATGTTACCGCAACCTATAATGTTACGGTCTATCAGGGTCGTGCATACAAGATCACCGAAGAGCCGAGCATCGGTGAGACGGTCGGAAAAATGACCCAGACAGAACTCGAAGCTCTGTTTAAGAAAGAATCGGCGAAGGTCGAGATTCAAACCAGTATTTACTCCGACGAGGTAATGATCTATGAATTGCCAGTCAAAACTGCAAAAGCAAATGGTTCTGATGCGGCTGGCTATACGTTCACCTATACACTTAACGGACTCAAAACGGCCACAAAGGAGTTCTTCTACAACAGAAGCGACCCTGACGACAGCGGTGTTACGACGACAGGCAAGGTGACCTTCTCCGACATTTCCTTCTCGGAGCAGCCCGCAAACGCGGCCTATAAGATCACGGACACCATTGCCGATCTGGCCATGACAGCGTCGGTTTCGACGGGCAAGATCAAATCCGTGGTCTGGTACATGAACAGCGACCAGACGACCGGCGGCGCAGATAAGGCGATCCTGACGGATAAGGTCGCAAGCAATGCCACGAGCCACCGCTCGGTCCTGAGCAGCCTCAAGCAGTACATCACCGGTACCGGAACCTATGTGTTCTACTGCCGTGTCACGACCGACGACGGCAAGTATGCCGAAACACGCAAGGCTATTATTACCATCACCGGTGAGAACCACATCAACATCGTCTTCAACCCGACGACGGCCAAGGCCGGCGAGACCTTCACCATCACCGGCACCCCGCAGGACTATGTCAACGGCACGCTGACGAACGTGACCGGCAAGACCTACACGGTCACCTGGACATCAAGCGACGAGAGCATCGTCAAGCTCTCCAGCAAAACCAGCACCAACAGCAGCCCCTCCATCACCGCAACGGCCAAGGCCGGCGGCACGGTCACCATCAAGGCTGAGGCCACCGTCGGCGCAAAGAAATACGCCGCCGAAAAGACCTTCACCGTCACCGTTCCCACCGCCGATACCGTCCGTCTGACGCTCGGCGAGAACGACAGCTATGTTCTGCTCGACGGCAGCAAGATCGCCGCGGCGGTCAAGGATGCGTGCAAGACCACGCCCAGCACCTTCACCTTCAAGTCCCCGACCAACGGCACGCTCTACACGACGAGCTCCCTGTCCAACACCGTCGGTACCTCGACCAAGTATTCCGCCAGCGAGGTCAGCAAAATGGCCTACCGCCCGACGCGCACCACCGGCACGCATGAGATCGAATACGCCGCCTATGACGGCAGCGCCCAGATCGCGGCCGGCAAGATCCTCGTCATGACCAGCGCGAACACCGTCGAGTACCACATCGCGGCCAACGAGAAGCAGCAGATGGTCGTCAGCGACTTCCAGTCTGTCTACGGCTCCGGCCTGAGCAGCGTGACCTTCGGCTCGAACACCGATACCCGCGGCGGCCTGTACAAGGGCAGCACGACCAGCTCCGGCAAGGTCGGCAGCGAGTCCTACAGCGTCTCGAGCGGCACGAATCTGCTGAAGAACGTCTACTTCATCGCGGGCCCCACCGTGTCGAAGTATTCTGTCACCATCCCCTTCACGGCGACCGGCTCGTCCGGCACGGTGAACGGCCAGCTCGTGGTCTATGTCAACGACACTCACACCCTGAACGTTACCGGCGCAACGTTCCGCTCCATGGGCATCGCGACGGAGCTCGCGCCCGATAACGCCACCGGCAGCACCTATATCACCATCGACCGCGTCGTCGGCGGCAAGCTCTATTCCAGCTACACCAGCATCAAGAGCTGCACCGCGCTGACCAGCAAGGATCTCGGCAGCACGAAGTTCTACTTCACCGGCTCCAACAGCCTCGACAACCTCTATGTCCTGCCGCTGGCCGACAGCAAGAGCGTCGACATCACCTACACCATCGACGGCAGCACGAAGGGCACGCTGACCTTCAAGGTCAACCAGCAGACGTCCTCCAACCAGTTCACCGATGTGACAGGCAACTTCAAGTGGGCCGCGAACTCCGTAGACTTCATGTTCATGAACGGCATCATCAATGGCAACAGCACCAAGAACCCGAAGATCTTCGGGCCGAGCGCCAAGATGACCCGCGCCATGCTCGTCACGGTCCTCTACCGCGCGGCAGGCGAACCCACTGTCGCCGGTATCACCAACAAGTTTACCGACAACAAGCAGGGCAAGTATTACTACAATGCGGTCCTCTGGGCCTCCAACCTCGGCATTGTCAACGGTGCAACTGCCACGACCTTCGATCCGGACGGCAACATCACCCGTGAGCAGATTGCGGCCATCCTGTACCGCTACGCGGGCAGCCCGACCGTGACCGGTTCTCTGAGCGGCTATGCCGATCAGGCGCAGGTCAGCCCCTTCGCCGTCACGGCGATGCAGTGGGCCGTCGGCAGCGGCATCATCACCGGCACGCCCAACGGCGGCAAGACCTACCTCACCGCGAAGGGCAACGCCACCCGCGCCCAGGTCGCCGTCATGCTCCACCGCTTCCTGACGTTCGACTGATCCATCTGCAACAAAACCCCGCCCCCGGCTCACGCCGGGGGCGGGGTTTTGTAAAAGGCTCCCCTTGGGCACAAGGGGCCGATTCCCCCTATCAGGGGGAAATGGTCCGTAGGGCCAAAAGGGGTAGGGATGCTGGCCCGAAGGGGCTGAGGGGATTCGAATGCCGCAAATTTCGGCGCACCTGAACCTTGTGACAAATCCCTTCTGTCATTTTTCTGCGAAAATGCTACCTCCCCTTACCACGCAGGGCGTGGCAAGGGGAGGCTTTTCGCGTCTGTTTGTAACGTTACCGTACCAACTCTGCTTCCTCGTTTTTGCCGAGGCGGCGGAGCATGGTTTTTTTCACGGCGCGGAAGATGTTCTGGTAGCCCGTGCAGCGGCACAGGTGGCCGGAGAGGAGCTTGCGCAGCTCGTCGTCGGTGTATTCCTTGCCGGAATTGACGATCTCGGTCGCCGTCAGGATAAAGCCGGGGATGCAGAAGCCGCACTGGATGGACGTTTCCTCCATAAACGCCTTCTGGACATCGGAGATGGTGCCGTCGGGGTTCATGAGGCCCTCGAGCGTGATGATGTGCTTGCCATCGGCCCAAACGGCCAGATACAGGCAGGTGTTGATCGCCTCGCCGTCGATGAGCGCGGTGCATGCGCCGCATTCGCCGACCTCGCAGCCCTTTTTCACCGATGTGAGCCGGAAATCATTGCGGAGCATGTCCGTCAGACTTGCGCGGACGTCGACGATTTTTTCCACGTCTTTGCCGTTGATGTTGCATTTGACAAGAGCGTACTGTGCCATCAGATCTCACCTCCGCAGCGTTTGACAGACTCAATGAGCGCGCGCTTGGCCATTTCCACAGCGATGTGCTTGCGGAACGCCTTGCTGGCACGCCAGGAATCACGGGGATTGATGTCCTCGAGAACGGCTCTGGAGAACGTCTCGATGTTTTCCATCGTGACGGGCTGGCCGTTTACAACGGCTTCAGCGCTCGGCGCGCGCATGGGCACAGGGCCCGCGACGCCGTAGGCGATGCGCACGCGGTCGAACGTTTTCTTGTCCTCGGACAGCCGCACATTGACGGAGCAGCCGGTCGTGGCGATCTCCATCGCGTTGCGCATGCCGTATTTGATGTAGAAACCCTTTGTGTTTTCCCACGAGGCCTTCGGAATCAGGATCGCGGTTTGGATCTCGCCCTCGGCGACGTTGATATCGACCGTACCGGCCTTGATGTAAAAGTCCTTGATGGGCAGATACCGCTTGCCGTTCACGCCGGTCAGCTCGACGATGGCTTCCCATGCGTGGAGCGTGGAGGCGGAGTCTGCCGAGGTTACGCCGTTGCAGGTGTTGCCGCCGATGGTGCCGGCGTTGCGGATCTGCGGGCCGCCGACCATGTCGACGGCTTCGCCCAGCACGTTGATCTTTTCCATGATGATGGGGTTGTGCGTGATGTGGGAGAAGGTCGTGAGCGAGCCGATGCGGATGTTCTCCTGCTCGTCCATGCACACACCGCGCATGGAGTCGATCTTCTGGATGGAAATGAGCTCCTTGCCCGCGCGGCGGCCTTCACGCATCTGGACGAGCACGTCCGTGCCGCCTGCGATGATCTGCGCCTCGGGATGCTCCAGCCGGAGCTTGACCGCTTCTTCGACGGTATACGCTTCATAGAGCGCTTTCATATCATACATAGTCTGTTTCCTCCCTCAGTCCTGAATCAGACCCGCTTCGGTGAATTTGGCGAAGAGGACGTGCGGCGTGATCGGCGCCTGGTTGATGGCGACGCCGGTCGCGTGATAAATGGCGTTGCGGATGGCAGGAGCCGGGGAGCATGCGGGCGGCTCGCCCAGCGCCTTGGTGCCGTAGGCGGACGTCGGCTCGTAGTTTTCCACAAACTCCGCCTCGAGATTCGGATGATCCATGAAGGTCGAGAGCTTATAGTCGAGCAGGTTGTTGTTGAGGGGCCGTCCGGTCTTCTCATCGAACAGCAGCTGCTCGGACAGGCCATAGCCGATGCCCATGGACATGCCGCCGTGTACCTGCGCCTCGGCCAGCGCGGGATTAATGAGCTTGCCGCAGTCGTGGACGTTTACGATGTTCAGGAGCTTGACCTTGCACATCGGGATATCGACCTCGACCTCGGCGAACGTGCAGCCGAAGGAATAGGCGTTGTTGCGG
>CADBOK010000155.1 GCA_902796245.1 Oscillospiraceae bacterium
GCATGGGCGTCAATTGCATCTATTACGCCGGGAACCGCTGCGACGGTTCGTTTGCACAGTTTGTCGCGGACTTTGGCCGCGCGGCCATGACCGTGCGCGCCATGAAGCGCATGCGCATCGGCGTGATCGGTAAGCTGCCCGGAATGGGCGATGTGATTACCGACGATATGGCGATCTACCGCTGCCTGGGGCCGGAGCTGGTCTATGATTCCATCGGCACCGTCCGCCGCTTCTGCGCAGAAGTCGAGGCGGACGCGGTAAAGACGCAGATGGAAGCGGACCGGGCCGTTTTTGACATTGATCCCACGCTGGACGAGCCGACGCATGCGGAGGCGGCGCGGATGTATCTGGGCATCAAGGCCTATTTGCATTCCGGCGGCCTGTCTGGCTATACGCTGCATTACGGCGAATGCGGCGAGGACGGACGCTTCACGCAGCTGCCGCTGCTTGCGGCGTCAAACCTGCTGGCCGACGGCTATGGCTACGCCGCTGAGGGCGATTCCACCGCCGCCGTGTTGGTGGCGGCCATGCAGACGCTCTGCGGTGCGGCAGGCTTTACGGAAATGTACATGATGGACTTTAAACGCGAAGCGATCCTGATGTGCCATCAGGGCGAGGGCAACTGGCGGCTCTGCCGTGCCGGCCGCCGCCCGTATCTGAAAAACCGGGTGCTGTCCGAGGGCGGGCTTTCCAATCCGCCCACGCCGATCTTCACGCCGGAGCCGGGCCGCGCGTGCATCCTGTCGCTGACGCATCTGACGGCGGACCGCTTCCGTCTGGTCTGTGCGCCGGGCGAAATTCTGCCGGATGCAGATCTGCTGCATGTGGACATGCCGTATCTGTTCTTCCGGCCTGACAGCGGCGTGCGCAGCTGCGTGACGGCGTGGCTCGAACAGGGCGGCACGCACCACGAGGCGCTCGTCCTGGGCGACCGGATTGAGCGAATCCGCATGTTCTGCCGTCTTTGGAACGTTGAATTTGTACAGCTGTGAGAGCATAAGGGGGAACCGATATGATTGAAAATTTCAGCCGCAGTTTAGAATCGCTTCTGGGTGCGGAGTATACCTCCGCCGTGTGCCGTGCGCGCGCAGCGCTGACCGGCGAATCGGAGCAGGCGCTTGTGACGATCGCGCGGGAGCCGGTCGAGTTCTATCCGGATTCGTTTGCCGCGCATCAGCAGGCACTGATGGAGCAGGTCGGGCGGCAGCTCTGCCCGCCCGCGCAGGCCGTCTCGGCAGAGCCGGGCGCACCGACGGACAGCTTTGCTGCCGCGCAGCACAATGCCCCCGCGCCGCTCAGCGCGCTCGGCTGCTTCCGCCTCGGCGAGGACGGGCGGCTGTATTTTGCCGGAAAGAGCGAGCATTATCACATTCCGCTCGGCCACGGCTTCCCGGGCTACGCACTTCTGGATAAGGCGCGTGCGCTCGGCATTCCCAATGCGACGCATAACAATACGCGCGGATACATCACGCGCCTGCTCGAGCGCCGCCTGATTGCCGCAGCGAACGGCCTTCCCATGGACAAGCCGCTGCCGCAGCCGCTTTTACAGGCGCGGCAGCCCGGCGTTCTGAACCGCGTGCTCAATCTGGAGACCGGCTCTCTGGCGGTGGAGGCGGCGCTCAAGATGATGCTCAGCCGCTTTGACACGCTGGACGGCTCCGCGCCCGTATATGCCGGCCGCATTCCGGTATTCCTCGTCATGGCGGATAACGACGGCGGCGTGACCGCCGGCTACCACGGCACGACTGTTCTGGCCCAGATGCTGCGCGGCCTGTGGCCGTCGCTTGCGGAAAAATGCAAAAACGCGCTGCGCGTCGAGCCTGTTGCGATCAACGACCCCGAAAGCTTCCGCAGCGCGATGGAGCGCTGGAACATGCCGCCTTATAAGACGGCGGGCTTCTGCCACGAGCTGATTATGATGAATTACAGCGGCACACGTCTGGATCAGGCGTATCTGACCGGGGCGTATCGCTTGTGCCGCGAAACGGACACGCCCGTGCTCTGCGACGAGATCCAGTCCAGCGCATGGTACGATACGCTCTTCCTGTTCCGCAAATACGGCCTGCAGCCGGATTTTGTCTCCATCGGCAAGGGCTTCCCCGGCGGACTGTACCCGGCCAGCCGGCTGCTGGTCAGCGGCGCGTTTGACTGCCTGAGTCAGTTCGGCGCGCTCGTCACCAACGGACAGGAGGAGCTGGCAAGCCTTGCGTATCTTGTAACGATGGAATTTGTCAGCCATAACGGCGTGCATATCGAAGCGGTCGGCAAGACCTATCATGACGCGCTGCGGCAGCTTGCCGCGCGCCATCCCACGCTTTGCAGCGGCGCGGAGGGCGACGGGCATATGAGCGCCCTGTGCTTCCATCAGGTGCCGGACGCGGCGGCCTTCGCCGCGCGGATGAACCGCGAGTTCTGCGTCGACATCAGCGCCCAGACCTACAAGGCCAACTGCCGCCCCGTCGCGCTGACAAAGCTGCCGCTGCTGGTCACGGAGCCGATGGTGGGGAAGCTGATCGCGTGGATGGAGCAGTGCCTGTCCGAAATGGAGGGCTGAGCGTGGAGAAGACCATCAAATTCGGCGTCATCGGCTGCGGGCTGATGGGCCGGGAGTTTGCAAGCGCCTCCATGCGCTGGCTGCATCTGCAGACCGACCTGCCGCGCCCACAGATCATCGCCGCGTGCAGCCGGACGGACAAAAGCCTCGACTGGTTCCGGCGCGTGCCGGACACGCGGTATTTTTACCATGATTATCACGAGCTTCTGGAAAATCCGGAGGTCGAAGCCGTTTACTGCGCCGTGCCGCACGACCAGCACGCGCAGATCTATACCGATATCATCCGTTCCGGCAAGCATCTGCTGGCCGAAAAGCCGTTCGGGATCGATCTGCCCGCCTGCCGGAGCATTCTGGACGCTATGCGGGAGCATCCGCAGGTGTTTGTCCGCTGCTCCAGTGAGTTCCCGTATTATCCCGCCGCACAGCAGCTTTTCCGCTGGTATCAGGAGGGCTTCTTCGGCCGCGTGATCGAGGCGCGCTTCACCATCAAGCACGCATCGGATATGGACCTGAATAAACCCATCAACTGGAAGCGGCAGCTGAAAACCAACGGCGCGTATGGCTGCATGGGCGATCTCGGCATCCACACGCAGCACCTGCCGTTCCGGCTCGGCTTCCGGGTCGATTCCGTGAGTGCGCAGCTTGCCAATCTCGTCCCGCAGCGGCCCTGCGGCGACGGCTTTGCGCCCTGCGAGACGTATGACAACGCGATTTTACTCTGCGGTGCACACAATGCGGCGGGCGACCGGTTCCCGATGGTAATGGAAATGAAGCGCATGGCCCCCGGCTGTACCAATACGGTGGAATACGAGATCTATGGGCTGGACGGCTCCGCGAAATTCTCCACAGAGGATGCAAACGCCGTCTGGTACACGCGCAATCAGGGCCGGGAGCAGGCGTGGAGCCGCCTGATGCTGGGACAGAAGACGCTGTTTCCGGTCATTACCGGCGGGATTTTTGAGTTCGGCTTTTCCGACGCCATGCTGCAGATGTTTGCAGCGTTTATTGCCGAGCTCTGCGGCGAGCCGTGCGCGTTCGGCTGCTTCCGGCCGGATGAGGCGCTTTTGAGCCACCAGCTGCTTACCGGCGCGCTGCGGGCTTATGAAACGGGAAGCGTCGTCCGGTTTGACTGACGTGAAAGAAGGTGGTATGATGGACGTATCTTCGGCCCCGCATGCGGCAGATGCAGAGCGCCGCGTGATCTACGAACCTGCCCATGCGCCGGGCTTTGCGGCGTGGGCAGACTGCTTCGACTATCAGAACGGGCGGCTCGGCCTGTCCTTTAAGGAGATCCGCCAGGCGCAAAACGCGGACTTCCTGCCGCCGAGGCTGGAAATGGGCGAGGCCATCGGCGCGCCGGTATCCTACTGCTCGGCGGAGTGCGGCAGCGCGGAGCTGGTTTCGGAGCGCGTCTATATGGCCTCCGACGACGGCGGAGCGCACTGGTACGAGACGGGCAGGTGCCCGCTGTCCGAGGGATCGTTTCTGAACGCGGGCTTTGCGGACGGGCGGCTGGTCGGACTGGACGTGGGCCGCGTCAACGCCGCGCGGACCGGGTGGTGCGACTATATTGCCGTCCGGGAAACCACGGACGGCGGCAGCACCTGGACGGAAACGGCCCGTCTGCTGGAGGGCTGCGCCGTCTATCTCTGGCGGCTGCGCCGCCTGCGCGACGGCTCGCTTCTGGTGCTTGCCAGCTTCTACGGCACGCCGTGGGGCATTGGCTGCGAACGCGCAACGCGCAACACCATGCTTCCCGGCGAGACGTATCTCAATAAAATTCAGACCTTTTTCCTTCATAGTACGGACGGCCGGAGCTTTTCGGGGCCGCACTATGTCCTTCCGGGCACGGGCGCACACGAATATGACGCGGCGGAGCTGTCGGACGGACGGCTGCTGTTCGTGGCGGGCGACGTGCAGGGCACGCCGGTCGGGCGGCAGCTTGTCCGGCGCACGGCGCAGGGCTTCATCAACGGGCCGCTGCTGCCCATCGGCGCGGGCGCTCCGCCAGAGCCTGCGAAAAATCCGCAGGGCGGCTTCGTCCCGGAAAGCATCGTGTGCCTGCCGGGCGATGTTCTCGTCGGTGCGCGGCGAGGCAAGCCCTTCAGCTGCTCCGGCGATCTCGGCCAGACATGGACGGTGATCGAGGGCGCGGGAAACGGCCTCTATCAGCCGTGTATCCGGCTGCTGCCGGACGGGCGCGTTGCGGCCTTCGGCCATTGCGGCGCGGACAGCGCGGTCGGACAGATGCGGATGGCAATTGCCGCCGATCTGTTCCGGCTGGACGGTGCGCCGCCCGCAGGGTGCGAGCTGCGGCTTGAACGTGTGCTTTCTGCGGACGGGAGCCATTATGGCAACGCATATACAGCCCGGCTGACCTGTAAGGAAAGCCCTGTCGCCGGGCGGCGGGTAACGTTCCGGGTCGTGCCGTTCTGGACGGAGGGCGGGGCGGTCAATACGCTTGCGCAGGAGCAGGCGCCGATCCGGCTTTCTGCCGTGACAGACGCGGACGGCCTCGCCAATGCGGCGTTTCCCGCGTTTGACGCCGTCCGGGACATTCACTTTGCCTACACCATCGACGCCTTTGCCGAGGCTGCGCCCGGACAGACGGCCTGCGTCAGCGCCAGCCGCTGCGAGCTTGCCATGACGCCGTACCGCCGCTGCCGCCACCCGTACCCGGCCTATTTCGCTGAAAACACCCTCTATCTGTCGCCGGAGCTGGAAGCGGCGTTTCCGGACTGCCGCCGCAGGCTCGCGGAGGAAGCGGGGCGGGAGAGTCCCGCAGTCCCGGACATGATGCTCCGGCAGGCGCTTTTGGATGCGGGCGTACTGCGGCAGACAGAGGGCGGCCTCCGGTGGATTGCGCGCGTACACGGCGCGCAGGCGCTCGAGGCGGTCCTTCCGCAGCCGGACGGAGACTGGTATATCTGAACCTCCGCGCATGCGCGGGAAGCAAATTATAAACAGGAGAGATCTGCTATGAAACTTGTAGTATTGGACGGTTATACGGAAAACCCCGGCGATCTGAGCTGGGCGGCGCTGGAAGTGCTCGGTGAGCTGACAGTCTATGACCGCACGTCGTATACCGAGTCTCCGCTGATTGCGGAGCGCATCGGCGACGCGGAGATCGTGGTCATGAACAAAACGCCAATTTCCCGCGCGACAATCGACGCATGCCCGAATATCCGTCTGATTGCAGTCCTCGCGACGGGCTATAACGTCGTGGACTATCAGTATGCACGGGAAAAGGGCATCCCGGTCGTGAACGTGCCTGCCTACGGCACGGCGTCGGTCAGCCAGTATTCCATCGCCCTTCTGCTGGAGATCTGCCACCATATCGGCCATCACAGCGCATCTGTCCATGCGGGCAATTGGGCCTCGAATCCCGACTGGTGCTATTGGGACTATCCGCTCATCGAGCTGGAGGGCAAGACCATCGGCATCATCGGCTTCGGCCGCATCGGGCAGGCAGAGGGGCGCATTGCACGGGCAATGGGCATGCGCGTTCTGGCACACGATGTCTATCCGAACGACGCCGGGCGCGCCATCGGCGAGTATGTCGATCTGGACACACTGCTGCGCGAGTCGGATGTCGTGTCGCTGCACTGCAATCTGACGCCCGAGAACACCGGACTTATCAATAAAACGAACATTGCGAAGATGAAAGACGGCGCGATCCTCATCAACAACGCCCGTGGCCAGCTGATCGTGGAGCAGGACGTCGCGGACGCGCTGAACAGCGGCAAGCTGGCCGCCGCCGGTCTGGACGTCGTCTACACGGAGCCGATCCGTCCGGACAATCCGCTCCTGACCGCGAAAAACTGCATCATCACGCCGCATATCTCCTGGGCGCCGAAGGAAAGCCGCCAGCGTATCATGGACGTCACAGCAGAAAACATCCGTGCCTTCCTCGCCGGAACGCCGCAGAACGTCGTCAACCGCTGAGCGTTTGAAAAAGTCCGACACGCTGTCATCGAACAACCATCCCTTTTGACGTTTGTGACGGCAGGCTGGTTATAGATTCTGAAATTAATTTGCTGTGGTATAGCCAATATATTGACGTTTGCCTTTCCCCTGGTATCCATCTGCTCAGCTGTTATGCGGCGCAGCTGCTGATTGCGCTGTGCATTTTGTACCGCTGAATTTCTTCCCTCTTCCATATCCGGAAGAGGGATTTTTTCATTGCAATTTGTCTCAAGGCATGGTACGATAATTCTACATGTGGTATAGCCACAAAATGGAGAGGAGCGATTTTATGAAACACACCCGAAGAAACGCAGCAGTCGCGCTGGTTTTACTGCTTGCCATTGTTTTCGGTTGCATGTTCGCCGCCGACCGCATCCAGCGCGGAAACGGGACCATCGCCGTTACGGAAGGATGGATTGAAACCGACGTCGGCAATCTCATGTACAAGCTGTACACGCCGAAGACCGCCACAGCCGAGAACCCTGCCCCCGGCGTTCTGCTGCTGCACGGCTACCAGAACGACCACGAAACCTGCGCGGCCTACGCCATCGAGCTGGCGAGACGCGGCGCGGTGGTTCTGTGTCTGGACGAGTACGGCCACGGTGCGACGACCGCGGGACTCATCAACCGCGGCTACGTCAATCACAAGGTCACGGTCAACTACGGCGAGGACAGCGTCGAGGACGGCACGTTCAAGACCATCGGCGGC
>CADBOK010000156.1 GCA_902796245.1 Oscillospiraceae bacterium
AGCCCGCGGGGCTTTAAGACCTCGTTGAAGACCTTGATCGCATTCGGGATGCCGGACTTGAGCGTATTATAGGTATCGACCAGCAGCGTGGGGTTCTCAGGATACGTTTCGCAGTAGGCTTTGAACGCCTCGTATTCCGACGGGAACATCTGTACCCACGAATGGGCCATCGTGCCGCCGGCGGGAACGCCGTAGAGCTGGTCGGTCAGCGTGCAGGCCGTGCCCTTGCAGCCGCCGATGTAGGCCGCGCGCGCGCCGTCGACTGCCGCGTCGACGCCCTGCGCCCGGCGCGAGCCGAATTCCAGAACCGTGCGGCCCTTCGCGGCCCGCACGACGCGGTTGGCCTTCGTCGCGATGAGGCTCTGGTGGTTGAGCGTCAGCAGCAGAAACGTCTCGACGAGCTGCGCCTGAATGGCGGGCGCACGGACGGTCATGATCGGCTCGCGCGGGAAGATCGGCGTGCCCTCCGGCACGGCCCAGATATCGCCCGTGAAGCGGAAGTCGCGCAGATATTGCAGAAAGCCCTCGTCGAACATCTTCCGGCTGCGCAGATACGCAATGTCGTCCTCGTCAAAATGCAGCTGCTGCACATATTCGATCGCCTGCTCCAATCCTGCCGCGATGGCAAAGCCGCCGTTATCCGGCACGGAGCGGAAGAAAATATCAAAATACGTGATGCGGTCCTGCATGCCCTGCACGAAATAGCCGTTGCCCATGGTAAGCTCGTAATAGTCGCAGAGCATGCTCAGATTGGCGTTTTTGTTGATATCCATGATCGTTTTCCCTCATTTTTCCGCCGCACGGCGGTTTATTCTGCCAGCGCCCGTGCGCGCTGCAATTTGCTGAGCGGCTGTTCGGACAGATGGTAGGTTTCCATGAGCTTCTGCGCGAACGCAGTCAGCTCCGCTTCGTTTCCGTGCTTTAATTCCAGCTCCAGCTCGCACAGAAGCGCCGATTTTCCGCCGCCGGTCAACTCGCCGACGTCGCCGCAGATCATGCAGGCCGTGTCCTCCGACAGCCGCAGCTCCGCCGTGATGCGGGTGAAGCTTGCCCCGCAGATGGGCGCGAGCGTGTCCGGCTGCATAGCGGCAAGCTCCTGCGGCGCGCCGAGCGCGGCCAGCTTTTCAAGCGCCTCGTCGAGATAGTCGCTCTCGACTTCCCACTCGCCGCGCGTGTGCCCTTCGCCGGGGGTCTTCATGGTGACGACGCTGCGGTCATTCTCCGTGCGCAGGCGAAGCATCCAGCGCCGCTTTTCAAGAAAGCCGTCCTCCGTGTCGTAATACGTCGTGCGCATGCGGATGTAGGTATACGGCGCACGCTGCTTTTCCGTGACCGTCCGGCTGCACAGGATGCAGTCGAGCAGCTGCAAATCGCCGACGGCCAGCTTGTATTCCGTCTCCTTGCCCAAGTTGGAGTCCTCCCTCCGGAATTTTTTATTATTCTACGCTATTTTCTCCGCAAACGCAAGCGCGCAGAAAAAAAGAGCGGGGTTTCTTTTTATCTGCCGCGCGCAGATGCCGCTTCCGCGTTTCCCGTACCATTTCCCGACAGGTTTTCGCCTGCTTCGGGTGCTACACTGCGCAAAGGAACAAAAGGAGGCGGCACGATGGGAACGGCAAGAGCGGAACAGCTTCGGGAGCGTCTGGCACAGGGATTGGCGGCGCGGCCCGTGCTGCGCGCGGCGCTGCGCGCACTCGGCGCGGGCGGCTTCTGCTTCGTGCTGGCGGGCGCAGGGCTTTTATCGGCGCATGTGCCGCTGGCGCTTGCGCCGGTGTGCGTGCTGCCGTTCGGCCCGGCGGCTGTGTGCGCATATCTCGGGGCCGCGGCGGGCTACGCCGTGTTCTGGGGATTATCGACCGCGCTGGAGCCGGTCGCGGCGGGGTTCCTGATGCTGGCGGGCAGCTGCCTGTTCCGTGATCTGCTGCCCGCGCAGCGGCGCGGCTTCGTCCCGGCTGCGGCGGGCGGGATCTATACGCTGCTGGGGTTGATCTTCGTCCTGCAGGCCGACGGCGGCATGCGCGCGGCGCTGCTGCTTGCGCTGCGGCTGACGCTTCTGATCGTGAGCATCCGTGCGCTCTGCCCGGCGGAGGAAAACGCCCGGCTGCGGCCTTATGCGGCGGCGGTGTGTCTGCTCGCAGGGCTTGTGCGCGTGGAGCTGCCGTTCGGCGTTCCGTTGGCTGCGGTCGGAGCGGCGTGCATATGCCTGCTGGCAGACAGTACGGAAGACGCGCTTGTCATCGGCGCGGCCTGCGGGCTGCTGCTCGATCTCGGGAGCGTTCCGTCGCCGCCGCAGACGGCCTGCTTCTGCCTGCCGCTTCTCGTCTGCCGGATGGCAGACCTTCGCCGGACGGCGCGTGCGGCGGCATTCGCGGGACTTTATTTTCTGTGCGTGCTCGTCTGGGGCGGGGAGCACGCGGGCTGGACGCTGGGCGTGCTGGCAGGCGCGGTTTTCTCGTGTCTGCTCCCCGGCTTCGCGCTGCCGGATACGCGGCGGGACGCGCCTGCCGCGGCCAGTACGCTCGTGCAGACGGCGGACGTTCTGCAGCGGATGGAGACAAAGCTGTCCCTGTCCGGGCAGGAGACGCAGACGGCCCCGGCACTGATCTTCGACAGCGCGGCGGACGAGGTCTGCCGCAGCTGCGTCAAGCGCCAGCAATGCTGGCAGGAGCGGGCCGACGACACCTGCCGCCTGCTTTCGGCCTGCGCCGGGACGCTCCTGCGGCAGGGGCAGGCGAACGAGGGCGACCTGCCCGCGGGCTTCTGTGCCGTCTGTATCCGGGAGGAGGCGTTCCGCGCGGCCATCAACCGGGCGCTGCGCGCGCAGCAGTCACAGCTGCTGGCCCTGCGGCGCAGCGAAGAGGCGCGGGAAGTTTCCCGCGCGCTGCTCGGCCAGCTTGCGCGGTTTCTGCGTGCGGCGGGACAGAAGCGTCCTGCCGGAGGCGTCCCGCGCTACCGGCTCTCGCTCGGCGTCCGGGCGGTCGGACTGCGGGGCGATACGCTCTGCGGCGACTGCGGGACGAGCTTTCAATGCGGCGCGACGCAGTACGTCCTGCTCTGCGACGGCATGGGCACCGGCTCCGGCGCGCAGTCTGACGCGCAGGAGGCAATCTCTGTGCTGCAATCGTTGCTGACGCTCGGGTTTGACGCGATGGACGCGGCGGCGATGCTCAACGAGCTGTATGTGCTGCGGGGCGACGGGGGGTTTTCCACGATTGATCTGCTGGAGGTGGATCTTTGTACGGGCGAGGGAGCAATTTATAAGTGGGGTGCGGCCCCGTCCTATCTCAGGAAGGGAGGAACGGTCAAAAAAATAGGGACAGCCTCGCCTCCGCCGGGGCTCGGTGTGGGAGAGGAACACCGGGCTGAGCGTGTGGGGCTGTCCTTACAGAGAGGAGAGCAGCTGGTGCTTACCACCGACGGCGTACCGGAAGCCGCCTGCGAGCAGTATCTGCGCGAGAGTGGGCCGCTTTCGCCGAGAGAGCTTGCCGCCGGGGTCGTCGCATGCGCCAGCGAGTCAGAGCCGGACGACCGGACAGCGGTGATTGTGCAGCTTGATCCGGCCTCCATGCAGCCTCACCATACCACACGCCGCGCGCGAAGTATGTCGAAATCGGGTGCGGAACCCCACATTTAGGAAATATTTTCTGTCGAAGCACAAAATACCGGCTCGAATCGCACCGGTTTCTGTATGCCGGTACAAAAAATCCGCCCGGAGCCGCCGTTCTGGCGGCTCCGGGCGGGCGTTTTTTTATTCTGCGCTTCCGTCGATATGCCGCTGGATGCGGTTGACGATCATCTCAAGCGCGATGAGATTCTTGCCGCCCTCGGGGACGATCAGGTTCGCGTTTTTCTTGCTGGGCTCGACATAGAGCTCGTGCATGGGCTTGACGGTGGTCAGATACTGGTCGATGACGGAATCGATGCTGCGTCCGCGTTTTTTGACGTCGCGGCGGATGCGGCGGCACAGTCGCACGTCGGCGTCGGCGTCGACAAAGATGCGGATGTTCATTTCGTCGCACAGCGCCTTGTCGACAAAGATCATGATGCCCTCGACCACGATGACCTTGCGCGGCTCGATGTGCAGCACCTCGTCGGCGCGGTTGTGGATGGTGTAGTCATACGTCGGGCAGTCGATGGCCTGACCGTTTTTGAGCATGCGCAGATGCTCGATCATCATGTCGGTGTCGAATGCGTCCGGGCAGTCGTAGTTTAAATGCGTCCGTTCCTCATAGCTCATTTCGTCGTGCCGCTTGTAATAGTTGTCGTGGCTGAGGACACTGATATTGTCGCCGAAACGGTTCATCAGAGCCTTGACGAGCGTGGTTTTTCCGCTGCCGGTTCCTCCGGCAACCCCGATGACGATCACATCTGACATATCTCTTTCTCTCCTCTTTTTACTTTACGATCCCGTAGATCAGCGGCTGCGCCTCCGGCGCGTCCGAGCCCCAGCGGATAGCATCCAAAAAGACGCGCTCCGCGTCGGCAATCGTCTCGGGCCGGTTCGTGTGCAGAACGGCCAGCGTCTGGCCCTGCTCGACCTTTGCACCGGTTTTTTCCTTCAGGACGATACCGGCGGCAAAGTCAATGGCATCCTCCTTCGTCTTGCGGCCCGCGCCGAGCATGGCGGAGCTTTCGCCGATCTTCTGCGCGTCCATATGGTGGATATAGCCCGCCTGCGGCGCTTTGAGCTCGTACTGCACCGACGCCTGCGGCAGCAGGCTCACATCGTCCAGCACCCGTGCGTCGCCGCCCTGCGCGGCAATCCAGCGCTTCATCTGCTCGAACGCTCTGCCGGAGGTGATCGCGGCTTCCGCCTGCTTCGTGGCCTCTTCAATGGGCCAGCCATTGCACAGGTGCAGCATATTGGCCGCCAGCGTGACGCACACGCCGGTCAGGTCCGGGCAGCCGTGCCCGCGCAGGACCTCGACCGCCTCGCGCACCTCGAGCGCATTGCCGATGTAGAAGCCGAGCGGAATATCCATATTGGACATGACCGCCACAACGTTCCGGCCGCAGGCCTTGCCGATGCGCACCATGCTCTCGGCGAGCTTCTGCCCGTCTTCGAGCGTCTTCATAAACGCGCCGGAGCCGATTTTGACGTCCAGCACGATGGAATGCGCGCCCGCGGCGAGCTTTTTGGACATGATGGACGACGTGATGAGCGGCAGAGAATCGATCGTCGCGGTCACGTCGCGCAGCGCGTAGAGCTTTTTGTCGGCAGGCGTCAGATTGCCGGACTGGCCGATGACGGCCACGCCGACCTCCTCGACCTGCCGCATGAAATCGTCCGCCGAGAGCGTCGTCCGGTAGCCGGGGATGGATTCGAGCTTGTCGACCGTGCCGCCCGTGTGGCCGAGGCCGCGGCCGGACATTTTCGCCATCTTGCCGCCGAGGCTTGAGACAATCGGCGCGACAATCAGCGTCGTCTTGTCGCCGACGCCGCCGGTGGAGTGCTTGTCGACGGATCTGTCGCCGAAGCGGCTCAGATCCACCGTATCGCCCGAGCGCATCATCGCGTCGGTCAGCACAGCAGTCTCGTGATCGGTCATGCCCTTGTAGAAAACCGTCATGGCAAAGGCGGACATCTGGTAATCCGGAATGGAGCCGTCAGTAAAGCCCTGGATGATAAAGCGGATCTCGTCGTCGGTCAGAACGCCGCCGTCCCGCTTTTTTTCAATGAGATCGACCATACGCATGGGAACAAAATCCTCCTGATCTTGAAATGAAGGCTCCGGCAAGTCCATATGAACCTGCCGGAGACAGAACACGATTGGGACAGCTTACCGCATGCCCTTGTCGTAGGGGATACCCTCGGCCTTCGGCGCGCGGGAATTCTTGGACGTAAAGGCAAGCACAATAAGCGAAATGATGTACGGCAGCATATTGTACAGAGAGCTCGGCAGGTTCAGCGCCTTCAGGAAGCTGAAGCCCGTGTAGACGTTGCCGAGCGCGCGGAAGAAGCCGAACAGCAGCGCGGCCAGCGCAATGCGCTGCGGCTTC
>CADBOK010000157.1 GCA_902796245.1 Oscillospiraceae bacterium
AGCGGTGGACTTGTAGGTCGACTGTTCTCTTCCCTTTCTTACCAGCTGGTTAAAAGTAGGCATGTTGTTCCTCCTTTCTCGGATTGTCGCTGCTGTGCAGCATGTATTTTATCCCGAAATATCAAAGATATTCCGTTGGGACCAGAAAAAAACGCTTTTCAGCGCAAAAGCGCGGCGCAGGCTGCGCCGACATGGATCCCGCAGAGCTTTCCGAGCTCCTTCATCGTCGCGATCTCGACGAGCTCAACGCCTTCGGCGCGGCACTGCTCGACGAGCGGTTCGCGGAGGATGGGGTCGGCATCGGAGGCCACATAGGCGGTTTGCACGCGCCCGGCCTTCAGCGCTTTTCGAAGCTGCTTCGTACCGATCACCTTTCGGTTGCTTGTCAACCGTTCCGGCATCCAGACACCTCCATGGAAAATGCGCGCAGGCAGACCCACGCAAATATGGATTATAGCAGAAATCACGAACCGCGTCAATAAAAAAACGCGCAAAAAGAAAATATTTTTTTCGTTTTCCCTTGAAATTGCAGTACTTTTCGGGTTTTGGCAGAATGAACAAAGACAGATGTTCACCCCGGCGGGGCAAAAGTCAGGCGCGGCGGATGCCGCGCCTGACTGGCATAAGAAGTTACAGCTTTTCGTCGTCGATCATTTCCTCGGTCACGATGGATTCCGGGGTGGAAAGCGTGTCGAAATCGCGGTAAGCCTTGAGGCCGGAGCCCGCGGGGATCAGCTTGCCGATGATGACGTTTTCCTTCAGGCCCACCAGATGGTCGACCTTGCCCTTGATGGCCGCGTCGGTCAGGACCTTCGTCGTCTCCTGGAAGGAAGCGGCGGATAGCCACGACTCGGTCGCGAGGGACGCCTTCGTGATGCCCATGAGGATGAGGCTGTCGGTCGCGAGCCTGAGATCGGTCTCGCCGGCGTCAATGCGCGCCTGTACGGCGGCGTTGGCGTCTTCGAACTCGAACATGTCGACGACCGTGCCGGACAGCAGGTTCGTGTCGCCCGGCTCCTCGACCTTGACCTTGCGCATCATCTGGCGGATGATGACCTCGATGTGCTTCTCGTTGATGTCGACGCCCTGCTGGCGGTACACGGCGAGAACGCCCTGCGTCAGATAATCCTGCACGGCCTCAACGCCGGAGATGCGCAGCACGTCGTGCGGGTTCAGCGCGCCGTCGGTAATGGGCTCGCCCTTGCGCACGCGCTTGCCGTGCTCGACCTTCAGGCCGACGGAATACGGCACCTGATACTGCTTGACCTCGCCGTCGTCAGCGGTGATGGTGATGTTGCGCAGCGCCGTGCGGTGCGAATCGTCGACGTCGACGACGCCGTCGATCTCGGAGATCTGCGCCATCTTCTTCGGCTTTCTGGCCTCGAACAATTCCTCAACACGGGGAAGACCCTGCGTGATATCGTCGCCCGCGACGCCGCCGGTGTGGAAGGTACGCATGGTCAGCTGCGTGCCCGGCTCGCCGATGGACTGCGCGGCGATGATGCCGACGGCCTCGCCCAGATTGACGAGCTCGCTCGTGGCAAGGTTCATGCCGTAGCAGCGCGCGCACACGCCGGAGCGGGCCTTGCAGCCGAGGACGGAGCGGACATAGACCTTATCGATGCCGTGCGCGATGAACTTGGCCGCGTCTTCCTCGCGGAGCATGACGTCCTTGGAGTGCAGCAGCTCGCCCGTCTGCGGGTCGGTGATGTCGTAGACCGGGTAGCGGCCGCGGATGCGGTTGCCGAAGGAGTCGATGAGCTGGCCCTTTTCGTAGTAGTCGCCCTTCCAGCTGCCGTTGGTGGAGCCGCAGTCGTTTTCGCGGATGATGACGTCCTGGCAGACGTCGACCATGCGGCGGGTCAGATAGCCGGAGTCGGCGGTACGAAGTGCCGTATCGGTCATGCCCTTTCGAGCGCCTCGGGAGGAGATGAAGTATTCGAGGGCGGACAGGCCTTCACGGAAGTTCGCTTTGATAGGAATTTCGATCGTGCGGCCGTTCGTATCTGCCATCAGGCCGCGCATACCGGCCAGCTGACGGATCTGGTTCATCGAGCCGCGGGCGCCGGAGTTGGCCATCATGTAGATCGGGTTATACTCGTTC
>CADBOK010000158.1 GCA_902796245.1 Oscillospiraceae bacterium
GGACGACTCTGTCCGCCCGCAGGATATATCGTTTTACGAAAATCCTCGGCGAATTCGTAACCTCTCATTGGGCCGATGTGGGCATCGGCCCCTACAGGGTGCTGCGCAGATTTGTAACTGCCCATCGGGCGGAGCAGAGTCCCGCCCCTACCAAGATTTTGGCAAATTTGCACTGCCCCACAAAACAATCAGACAGGAGATCTCCCATGAACAACGACCACAGCACCGAACAGCTGGAATACCAGAGCGGACAGCGGAACGAAAAAGAGCGGCAGGGGGAATATACGCCCCGGCCGAAGCACCAGATCGTGCTGGCGTGGGTGCTGATCGCCATTGTGGTGCTCGGCGTCCTCGGCATGTGCTACTGGGAAATCTTTGGGAAGTTCTGATATGCGCATTCTTGGCATCGACCCCGGCTACGCCACGACCGGGTTTGGCATTTTAGAGGCCGGACGCGGCAGCGTCCAGCTGCTCAACTACGGCACCATCACAACACCCACGACGCTCACCTTCCCCGAGCGGCTCGTGATACTCTACGACGATATGGCGCAGCTCATCGAGACAGTCAAGCCGGACGCCGTGGCGGTCGAGGAGCTGTTCTGGGGGCATAACGTCACGACCGGCATCGGCGTGAGCCATGGCCGGGGCGTCATTTTGCTGGCGATCTGCAAGGCGGGCGCGCCGCTCTTTGAATATACGCCCAATCAGGTCAAGCAGGCCGTCGTCGGCTACGGCGGCGCGGACAAGCACCAGGTCATGGACATGACGCGGCGCATTCTGAAGATGGACAAGGTTGCGCGGCCTGACGACGCGGCGGACGCCATCGCCATCGCGCTCTGCCACGCACGGAGCTCCACCTCGCTTCTGGCACAGAAAGGATACCGGTAATGTTTTATTATCTGAACGGAACGATCACGCTGCTCGACGCCAATCTCGCGGTCGTGGACTGCGGCGGCGTGGGCTATGCGTGTCACACGACAAACTATACGCTCGCCCGGCTGCAGCTCGGAAAGCCCGCGAAGCTTTTTACATACTTCAGCATCAAGGAAAACGCAGTCGATCTCTTCGGTTTTTCCACGCGCGAGGAATTAAACTGCTTTGAACACCTTCTCGGCGTGACGGGCGTCGGCCCGAAGGCCGCGCTGGCAATTTTGTCCGTCGTCTCGCCGGAGCAGCTGACGCTGGCCGTCATGACGCAGGACGACAAGACCATCACCATGGCGCAGGGCGTGGGCAAGAAGCTCGCGCAGCGCATCATTCTCGAGCTCAAGGACAAGCTCGGCGCAAGCCAGCTGGAGCTGAACACGGCGGAATTTGCAGGCTCCGGTATCCCCGCGCGCAGCAGCAAGTCCGCGGAGGCGACCGCCGCGCTTGTCGGCCTCGGCTATTCGCAGACGGAGGCCGCAGCGGCGCTCAAGGGCATCGATCTTGAGCATCTTTCTATCGAAGACGTCATCCGCCGGGCGCTGCGCGCCGCGGCGCAGCAGTAAGGAGGGCCGGGCATGAGTCTGGATTTTTCGCAGGAATACGACGCGCCCATCGTCACCACGAGCCTGACGCCGCAGGACGACGGCGAGGTCAGCCTGCGCCCGAAGCTGCTGGCCGACTATACCGGCCAGGAAAAGGCCAAGGGCAACCTTGCCATTTACATCGAAGCTGCCCGGCGGCGCAATGAGCCGCTCGACCACGTGCTGCTCTACGGCCCGCCGGGCCTCGGCAAGACGACGCTCGCGGGCGTCATCGCCAACGAAATGGGCGCAGGCATCCGCGTGACCTCCGGCCCGGCCATCGAAAAGGCCGGAGATCTGGCCGCGCTGCTGACGAATCTCGCGCCGGGCGATATTCTGTTCATCGACGAGATCCACCGGCTCAACCGCGCGGTCGAGGAGATCCTGTATCCGGCCATGGAGGACTTCGCCATCGATATCATCGTCGGCAAGGGACCGTCGGCCAACTCCATCCGGCTGGATCTGCCGCGCTTTACGCTCATCGGCGCAACAACAAGAGCCGGGCAGCTCTCCAGCCCCCTGCGCGACCGCTTCGGCGTGCAGCTGCGGCTGGAGCTTTACACCACGGAGGAATTGCAGCGCATCGTCATGCGCTCGGCCGCGCTGCTGGGCATTGAAATTGAGCCCTCCGGCGCGCGGGAGATTGCGTCCCGCTCACGCGGGACGCCGCGTATCGCGAACCGGCTCCTGCGCCGCGTGCGCGATTTCGCGCAGGTCTGCCACGACGGCGTTATCACGTCCGAGGCTGCCGACCATGCGCTCGGCAAGCTCGAGGTCGACCATCTGGGCCTTGACGCCATCGACCGCCGCATGCTCACCGCCATCGTGAAAAACTACGGTGGCGGCCCCGTGGGGCTTGAAACGCTGGCCGCGACCATCGGCGAAGAGGCCGTCACACTGGAGGATGTCTATGAGCCATACCTTTTGCAGATCGGCTTTCTGACGCGCACGCCGCGCGGCCGCTGCGTCACGCAGCTGGCCTATGAGCATCTGCACCTGCCGTCTCCCGTGCAGCCTGCCGGGACGCAGCTTTCATTCTGAGTTTTTGAGGAGCGATACATAAGTATGGGTAAATTATTCGGGACTGACGGCATCCGCGGCGTTGCCAATGAAACGCTGGACGCAAAGCTTGCCTACCGCGTGGGGCAGGCGGCGGCCATCTCGCTCTGCGACGATTCCGGCACGAAGCCGACCGTCGTCATCGGCAAGGACACGCGCATTTCTTCGGATATGCTCGAGGGCGCGCTCGTCGCAGGTCTGACGGCCTGCGGCTGCAACGCGATTCTGCTCGGCGTGGTGCCGACGCCTGCCGTCGCGTATCTGACGCTCTATCTGCACGCGGACGCGGGCGTCGTCATTTCCGCCTCGCACAATCCGTATGAGCACAACGGCATCAAGATGTTCTCGTCCGAGGGCTTCAAGTTAAGCGACGCGCTCGAAGCGCGCATTGAGGAGCTGATTTTGCAGGACGGCGAGCTGCCCGTCAAGACGCACGGCGGGATCGGGCAGGTCATGTCCGGCAGCTTTGCGGCGGAATATTATCTCGACCATCTGGCCTCGACTGTCGACGGGCTTGAGCCGCTGCGCGTGCTCATCGACTGCGCCAACGGCGCAGCCTCGACCACGGCGCGGTATCTGTTCAGCCGCTTCCCGCTGGAGGCGGAGTATCTGAACGACAAGCCGAACGGCGTCAACATCAATAACGGCTGCGGCTCGACGCATCTGGAAGCGCTCTGCGACGCGGTCAAAGCCGGCGGGTACGATCTTGGCATCGCGTTCGACGGCGACGCCGACCGCTGCCTGACCGTCGACGAGCAGGGTCATGTCATCGACGGCGATAAAATGATGGCTATCTGCGCGGAGGCGATGGAGAAAAAGGGCCGTCTGCACGGCGGCGGCTTCGTCGCGACAGTCATGTCGAACATCGGTCTGCACAAATACTGCGCGGAGCATGGTCTGCGGCTTCTGTGCGCGCCGGTCGGCGACCGGAACGTATTGGAGCTCATGCAGAAGGAGGGCATGCGCCTCGGCGGCGAGCAGTCGGGCCACATCATCTTCCTGGACTACATGCCCACCGGCGACGGCCAGCTGGCCGCGCTGCAATTTCTGGATATCCTCTCGCACAGCGATAAGAAGGCCAGCGAGCTGTCCGCATCCGTGCGGCAGTATCCGCAGCTGCTGCAGAACGTCCGCGTGACCTCCAACGAGCAGAAAACGGCCATCATGCAGTCGGATTCCCTGCGCAAAGCGATCCAAAAGGCGGAAGCCGAGCTGGGAGAAAACGGCCGCGTGCTCATCCGCCCGTCCGGCACGGAGCCGCTTATCCGCGTCATGGTGGAGGCCAGCACAGAGCAGCAGGCGCAGGCCGTCACGCAGGCGCTTGTACAGCACGTCGAAAATCTACAAAAATCATCTGAGAAATAAAATAAGTTTTATTTACTATTGACAACCGGAGAAATATCGCATATAATCGCTAGTGTTGGGTAATAAATATTTCCAACCAAGGCCACGCAGATCTTTCATCATTCCGTTGCACCCTCTCTTCGTGTATGGACTCTGGCAAGATTGACTGGCGCTTTTCCCGGCGAAATCAGGCAGAGCCTGATCGCATATACAGCCCTATCGCATCCGAGCGCAAGCCGCAGTTGCAGGGCAAATCCATTTTTTATCGCAAAAGAGAGGTAACAAAAATGTTCGAAGACAAGACGTTGGTCTGCAAAGAGTGTGGCAAAGAGTTCGTTTTCACCGCTGGTGAGCAGGAATTCTACGCAGAGCGTGGCTTCCAGAATGAGCCGCAGCGCTGCAAGGCCTGCCGTGACGCCCGCAAGAACGCAACCCGCGGCCCCAGAGAGTACTACACCGCTACCTGTGCTGCCTGTGGCGGCGAGGCGCGTGTCCCGTTCGAGCCGAAGTCCGATCGCCCGGTTTACTGCAGCGATTGCTTCGCCCGCATGAAGGCTCAGGGCTAAGTTTTATCTGCCGACCAGAGATCCGCACCTTGACCGGGTGCGGATCTTTTTTGCTTATGACGACTATTCGCGCTTTCTATATCCGTTTCGCTTGCAGCCGCAGGCGGGGGTGTGGTATAATGCACCGGCGCGAAGCGCGCCCAACGCAGTTGGTAGGGGCGTATTTCGGAGTGCAGGAATGTTGATTCAGGATATCCCCTACAGAAAGGACGGATTTTTTCATGCAATATGATGTCATTATCATCGGCGCCGGTCCCGGCGGAATTTTCTCGGCGTATGAGCTGTCAAAGCTCTGTCCGGAGAAGAAGATCGCGGTATTTGAAGAGGGCCAGCCGCTTGAAAAGCGCAGGTGTCCCATTGACGGCAAACACGTCCGGCACTGCGTCGGCTGTCCGACGTGCGCGATCATGAACGGCTTCGGCGGCGCGGGTGCATTTTCCGACGGCAAATACAACCTGACGAACGACTTCGGCGGCACGCTGTACGAGTATATCGGCAAGAAGCAGGCCATGGAGCTGATGCACTACGTCGACGAGATCAACGTCAGCCACGGCGGCGAGAACACGAAGCTGTATTCCACGGCCAACAGCGCCTTCAAGACCCGCTGCCTGCAGTGCAATCTCCATCTGCTCGACGCCTCGGTGCGGCACCTTGGCACGGACATCAATTTTGTCGTGCTGAAAAACCTGTTCGCGGAGCTGGAGCCGAAGGTCGATTTTTATTTCCGCACGCCCGTGCGGCAGGTGCTGGCCGTGGATGGCGGCTATGAGATCGTGACTGATCAGGGAAGCTTCACCTGTGACCAGTGCATCATTTCCGTCGGCCGCAGCGGCAGCAAATGGATGGAGAGCGTGTGCCGCGAACTGAAGATCGAGACGAAGTCCAACCGCGTCGACATCGGCGTGCGCGTCGAGCTGCCCGCTGAAATTTTCAAGCATCTGACCGACGAGCTTTATGAAAGCAAAATCGTCTACAAGACCGAAAAATATCAGGATCTCGTGCGCACGTTCTGCATGAACCCCCACGGCGTGGTGGTCAACGAGAACACCAACGGCATCGTCACC
>CADBOK010000159.1 GCA_902796245.1 Oscillospiraceae bacterium
CCGGGGCCGACCGGGATCCCGGCCGATTTGGCAAAGCGCACGAAATCCCACACGATGAGGAAGTAATCGGTAAAGCCCATCTTCTCGATCATGTCGATCTCGTATTCCAGCTGCTGCATGTATTCCGGGTGTGCCGTGCCATAGAGCTCGTCAAAGCCCTCCTGGCAGAGCTGCCGGAGATAGGACAGGCTCGTCACGCCCTCGGGCAGCTTGAATTCCGGCAGGAAATACTTGCCGAACGTGAATTCCACATTGCAGCGTTCCGCGATCCGGACGGTGTTTTCAAACGCCTCGGGCACGTCCGGGAAGAGGCTGCGCAGCTCCTGCTCGCTCTTGAGATAGAATTCCTCCGTCTCAAATTTCATGCGGTTCGGATCATCGACCGTCTTTCCGGTCTGGATGCAGAGCAGCACGTCCTGCATTTTCGCGTCCGCTTTGCGCAGATAGTGCGCGTCGTTCGTCACGACGAGCGGAAGATTCAGCTTTTCCGCAAGCTTTCTGATATGCCCGTTGACCGTCCGCTGCTCGGGGATGCCGTGATCCTGCAGCTCGAGATAGAAATGCTCCGGGCCGAAGATTTCCGCGTATTCGCGCGCAGCCCGCTCCGCTTCCTTGAGATCGTCCTGCATGATTGCCTGCGGGATGCGGCCCGCAAGGCATGCCGAGAGCGCAATGAGGCCCTCGTGATGCTCGCGCAGCAGCTCCATGTCCACACGCGGACGGTTATAAAAGCCCTCGGTGAAGCCGAGCGAGACCATATAGCTGAGGTTCCGGTAGCCGGTCTCGTTTTCGCAGAGCAGCACCAGATGATACGGCTCCTTGTCGACGCCGTAGACCTTATCCAGGCGCGTTCTGCGCGCGACATAGACCTCGCAGCCGATGATGGGCTTGATCCCGGCCTTCTTCGCCGCGCGGTAAAAATCAATGGTACCGTACATGACGCCGTGGTCGGTCAGGGCGATGGCGCTCTGGCCAAGCTCCTGCACCCGGTCCATCATGGAGCCGACACGGCAGGCTCCGTCGAGCAGGCTGTATTCACTGTGGACGTGCAGATGCACAAAGGCCATGGCGGTATTCTCCTCTCAGCTTTCGTCCGCAAGCGCGACAAGCTTGCGCATGCGGTGGTTCATGGCGGATTTGGAAACAGGCGGTGTCTGCATGGCGGCAAGCTCCTGCAGCGTCGCCTCCGGATTTTCAAGGCGGAGCTTCGCCGTCTCGCGGAGCTTCGGCGGCAGTTCCTTGAGCCGTCCCTGCTTTTGAAGCTTTTTAATGGCCGCGACCTGCTCCATCGACGCATCGACGACCTTGGTCAGGTTCGCCGTTTCGCAGTTGACACGGCGGTTGACGCCGTTGCGCAGGTCCTTTTCGACCTTCGCCTCCATCACGCCCATTGCGCACACCGGCGCGCCGATGGCGGTCAGAAAATCCTCGATCATATCGCTCTGCTTGAAATACAGAATGCTGTTGCCGCCGCGCGCCGTCTCCTTCGGGGAGAATCCGGCGTCGAGCAGCAGCGCGCAGGTCTCGCGGCTGACCTTATAGTGGGAGGTCGTCAGCTCCAGATGATAGCGCTTTGCGGGATCCGTGACCGAGCCGCCGGACAGAAACGCGCCGCGCAGAAAGGCCAGCCGTTCCTCGTCCTCCTCCAGCATGCCGTAATTGACGTGCAGCGTCACGTCTCTGGCTGCGGAAAGGCCGAACTGGGCGAACATCTTATGAATCTTCTCCTGCGATTCCATCACGAACAGCAGCTTTCCCGCGCCCTCCTCCGGCTCCTGATCGAAGGAGAAGCCGAAGACTTTTTTCATCAGGCGCGGCAGGCGCTCGGCCAGATCGCGCGATTCCGTTGTGATACGGACAAGCTCCGAGGTAAATGCGTTGCAGTAAAGCAGAATGCCGTACAGCTCGGCGGCAGCCTCCATCTTCCGGTTGATCGGCAGCCGGCACAGCTCCTGCTTGACATTGGATGAAAAGGACATGACGGCGCTCGCCTCCTTGGTTTTATGGTCTGAATTCGCGCCACACCGACAAAATCGCGCGCGCCAGCGCGTCGGAATTGTGTCGGATATAGCGTCCCGGCTCGAGGAGCGGGAACGTGCGTACCGCAAGGCCCATCTGTTCCAGATCCTCGCGGCGCAGCTCGAGCTGCGAAACGCCCTCTTTTGCATAGGGCTCCATGATCTCGGGCGGCACGGGCGCATCGTTTGCGATGCACACGTCCATGACGCCGGGGCCCGCATGCTCCAGAATCGCGCGGACGTGGTCGTCGGCGTCGTAGCCGTCCGTCTCGCCGTCCTGCGTCATGATGTTCAGCACATAGATCTTTAAGGCTCTGCTCTGCCGCACGGCGTCGGCGATGCCGCTGACCAGAAAATTCGGAATGATGCTGGTATAGAGGCTTCCCGGGCCGATCACGACGATATCCGCGTCGCGGATGGCCTGCACGCTCTCCGGCAGCGCCGCCGGACGCTCCGGCACGAGGCGCACCTTGCGGATGCGGGAATTGTTGATCTTTTTGGCGTAAAAGATCTTACTTTCGCCAAGAATGCGGCTGCCGTCGTGAAATTCCGCTTCCAACCGCACATCCTGATTCGTTACGGGAAGGACGCGGCCCGTGATGGCCAGAACGTCTCCCATGCGGTGGACCGCTTCGTCAAACGAGCCGGAAATGCCGTTCATGGCGGCCAGAAACAGATTGCCGAAGCTCTGCCCGGCGAGGCTCCCGTCGGTAAAGCGGTAGTTTAACAGCTGCTGCATGGCCGGCTCCGTGTTGGCAAGCGCCATGATGCAGTTGCGGATATCGCCCGGCGGGAGCATGCCGAGATCCTCCCGGAGCATGCCGGAGCCGCCGCCGTCGTCCGCAACGGTGACGATGGCCGTGATATTCTTTGTATAGGTCTTCAGGCCGCGCAGCATGGCGGACAGCCCGTGTCCGCCGCCGATGGCCGCGATGCGCGGCTGGCGGCGGTGCGGCTCATAGAGCCGGATCTGTTCCGTAAAATCCGTCATAGCGCTCACCTTCTGCCCATATCGCGGTGGCTGAGCGTGGCCGCGTAGCCCTTTTTGGAGACGAATTCGAAAAGCTCCTTCGCGATGCAGACGCTCCGGTGCTTGCCGCCCGTACAGCCGACGGCGATGACGAGATCTGTCTTGCCCTCGTCCAGATAGTTTGGCAGAAGGAAGGAAAGCAGATCCTCGGTTTTTGTCACAAAATCCAGCGTCTGCTGGTATTTGAACACGAAATTCTTCACAGGCTCATCCAGCCCGGTCTGGTTCTTCAGCTCCGGGATATAATACGGATTCGGCAGGAAACGCACGTCGAAGACCAGATCGGCCTCCAGCGGCAGGCCGTATTTGAAGCCGAACGACACGACGCGCACGTCCATCGAGTGCTCCCGCATCCCGCCCGCGACCAGATCGATGAGCTGGCCGCGCAGCTTGCCGGTGGAGAGGTTGGACGTGTCGATGATGGCGCTGGCGCGGTTGCGCACGGGGGCCAGCAGCTCGCGTTCGCGCGCAATGGCGTTTTCGAGTGTGGAGCCGTCCTTCATCAGGGGATGCAGGCGGCGCGTCTCCTTGTAGCGCTTGATGATAACCGCCGTGGACGCTTCTATATAGTAGATCGAATACTGCAGGTGCATGTCGTCCAGCTTCTGCAGCGCCTGAAACAGCGCGTCAAACGTCATGCTCGCACGGATGTCCGTCACGAGCGCGACCTTTTCATACCGTCCCTTCGTTGCCAGACACAGCTGGGCAAACTGGGGGATCATTTCCGCCGGCATATTGTCGACGCAGTAAAATCCGAGATCCTCCAAATCAGAAGCGGCTCGGCTCTTTCCCGCGCCGGACATGCCGGAAATGATAACAAACTGCATAGCGTTCTCCTTTTACCAGATCCGGACCTCCGGCTCGAGCCGGACGCCGGATGCTTCCCACACGCGCGACTGCACCATTGCAATCGTTTTCTTTACGTCATCGGCCGATGCGCCGCCGGTATTCACGACGAAGCCCGCGTGCTTCTTCGATACCTCCGCGCCGCCGAAGCCGCACCCCTTGAGCCCGGCCCGCTCGATGAGCGGCCCGGCAAAATACCCCTCCGGGCGCTTGAACGTACTGCCCGCGGACGGCAGCTCCAGCGGCTGCGAGGCCTTTCTTTTTTCCATCAGCGTGCGCATCGTCTGTCCGATCACATCCGGATCGCCCGTCTGCAAACGCAGGACGGCCCTGACAATCACGCAGGGCAGCTTCTGATACACGCTTGTGCGATAGCCAAACCCGCATTCCTCGCCGGACAGCGTCTTTTCCTCGCCGTCCATGGTCAGAATCGTGACCGATTCCACGATCTGCTTCAGTTCCCCGCCGTAGGCGCCCGCGTTCATATATACGCCGCCGCCGAGCGTGCCGGGAATACCGTGGGCAAATTCCAGCCCGGTCAGCGCGTGATTTTTCGCGAACACAGCCGCCTTCGCCATGCTTTCGCCCGCGTAAATCTCGAGCCGCGTCTCGTCCAGGCACCGGATGCCGCACAGTGCGTCCTTGAGGCAGATCACAAGCGCGTCAAGCCCTTCGTCCGGGGCAAGAATGTTCGTTCCCGCACCAAGAATATACGGCTGCACGCCTGCCGCGGCAGCGCCCTGCAGCAGCAGTTTCAGCTCCTCCGTGGTTTTCGGGAACGCCATGATGGCCGCCGGGCCGCCGATGCGGAAGGAGGTATGGCGGCTGAGCGGCTCCTGGAGCCGGTATTCCGCCGCTGCACAGCGCTGGATGATGGTCTGCTGAAGCTCAGAACTCCACATAAACGCCTCCGGGTGGATAATTTTTTCTATCATACCACATCTCTGATAAAAATAAAAGAGGAACCAGCCAGCCGGTTCCTCTTTTCTGATTCATTCGTCGCTGCGGGCCGTAAAGTATTTGCTCATCTGCTCGGTGAATTCTACAGCAGCGTTGTAGCCCATGCGTTTCTGGCGGTTGTTCATGGCGGCAACCTCAAAAATAACGGCAAGATTTCGTCCAGGTGTAATCGGAACGGTAATGGACGGAACCTTTACGTCGAGAATTTCCGTGTACTGCGTCTCCATGCCGAGACGGTCATACGCTTCGCCGTCGCGCCACGGGACCATATTGATGATAAGATCGATATTGGAGCTTTCCTTGACCGCGCCCATGCCGAACAGCTTCGCGACGTTGATGACGCCGATGCCGCGAAGCTCGATATAATGCTTCAGAACCGGGGGCGCAGAGCCGACAAGCTCATGCGGCGAGACCTTTTTGATCTCGACTGCGTCGTCCGCGATGAGACGGTGACCGCGCTTGACCAGCTCGATGGCCGTCTCGCTCTTGCCGATGCCGCTGTCGCCGTTAATGAGGATGCCCTCGCCGTAAATTTCGACCAGAACACCGTGGCGCGTGACGCGCGGGGCGAGCGAGCTTTTTAAATAGGTAATGAGGCTTGAAACGATATAAGACGTCGTGTCCTTTGTGCCGAGCACCGTCACGTCGTATTTCTTCGCCATTTCAAGGCATTCCGGCATGGGCTCAAAGCCGCGCGCAAAGATCAGCGCCGGGCATTTGTAGGACAGGAAGTGGTCAAAAATGATAATCCGCTCTTCCGGCGTGAGCTTTTGCAGGTAGGCCGTCTCCACCGTGCCGCAGACGTAGACGCGCATCGGCTCGTAATGGTCGAAAAAGCCTGCCAGATGAAGGCCGGGGCGGCTGATATCGTCAACGGTCACGTGGATCTTGTCAAAATCCGTCGACCGGTAGAAAAAGTCGAGCTTGAATTCCGAGACAAGCTCGGACAGCAGAACCGTATAGGTGCTTGCCACATAATCACCTCTGTTTCAGGATACCATGATTATACCCGCTTTGCCCCGGTTTCGCAACAAGGAAAATCCGCTGTCGTTCCGGCGCGAATTTTTCTGATTTTTCCGAAAAAAGTTCTTGCAATTTCCAACGCAATCTGCTAATATACTTGTCGGCGCTTTATAGCGCGTGAATTTGATTTTCCAAGCGGCAAGGAGGTGCATCCGATGGCAAAATGCGATATCTGCGGCAAGGGCGTAACATTCGGTATCAAGGTCTCCCATTCTCACAGACGTGCGAACCGTGCATGGAAGCCCAACGTCAAACGTGTCAAGGCAATCGTTGACGGTACTCCGCGCCATGTATATGTCTGCACAAGATGCCTGCGTTCCAACAAGGTTGAGCGTGCGATCTGATCGAAGACAAGCCAAAGAGCAAGCCAGACGGCTTGCTCTTTTTCGTTGCCAAAAGGGGTAGGGACGCTGGCGCGAAGCGCCTGAGGGGATTCGAACGCTGCAAATTTCGGGGCATGCTAAGTCCTGGGCCTTATCCCCTCCGTCATTTGCTGCGCAAATGCCGCCTCCCCTTACCGCGCGGGGCGCGGTAAGGGGAGGCTTTTACTTGTTATACGTTCAGATACCCCTTAATCGTTTTGAGCGTATTGAGCACGCCGTCCGTGTGGCTGCGCTCGTAGCCGTGGCTGGCGTAGACGCCGGAGCCGATGAGGCCGTGGCGGATGTCATAGCCTGCGCGGAGCGTCGCTTCCACATCGGAGCCGTAGTACGGATAGACATCGACGGCATAGTCCGCGCCCTCGCGCTTGGCCGCGTCGATGAGCTTGCCGACGACGGCGTAGCTGTACGGGCCGCCGGAATCCTTGGCGCAGATCGATACCTGCCGTTCCGTGCAGGCAAGTCCGTCGCCCACGCAGCCCATGTCGACGCTGATGGACTCCGTTACGCCCTCCGGCACGGAGGCAGAACCGCCGAAGCCGACCTCTTCATAGACAGTCACATGGACATAGGTGCGGCGCGGCAGCGTTTTCTTTTCGTCATGCAGATATTTTGCAAAGCCGAGCAGGATGCCGACGGAGAGCTTATCGTCGAGGAAGCGGCTCTTGATGTAGCCGGAAGCCGTCACGTGCGTGCGCGGGTCAAAGCAGACGATATCGCCGGTCTCAATGCCGAGTGCGCGCGTCTCTTCGGCAGAAGAGACGTTTTCGTCCAGCAAAATCTCGGTTGTGTCAAAGGTGCGGTTCGTTTTGGCATATTCGCCGTTGACATGGACGGAGGCGTTGCAGAGCTGAAGCGTCCCCTCATAGACCCTGCCGGAGCGCGTATAGACGCGCACGTTTTCCGTTTCGCCGTTTTCCGCGCGCATGCCGCCAAGGCTCGTCACGCGCAGGCGGCCGTTGGATTTGACCTCCGCGACCATCGCGCCGAGCGTATCCGTGTGCGCCTGCAGAAGCAGCCCGCCCTCTGCGGAATCCTCGCCGCCGAGGTCGATCAGAATGCCGCCCTTGGATGTTTTCTGTGCGGCAAAGCCGAGCGATGCAAACGCTTCCAGCACCCAGCCGGCCGCCTTGTCCGTAAAGCCCGTCGGACTGTCGATTGCGAGCAGCTGGACGGCTTTTTCCACTGCATATTGCGCATAACTCTGTTCCATTGGTTCCGATTCCCCTTTTTGAATTTCAGATTTGAAAAAATCCCGGCAGGCCTGTGCTTTCTGCCGGGATTCAAATTTACATATCTTCCTTGTCGCCCTTCTGCCGGATGGTGATCTTGATGGGCGTACCGGTCAGACCGAAGACCGCGCGGATCTGGTTTTCCAGATACCGCTGGTACGAGAAATGGAACAGGCGGCTGTCGTTGCAGAAGAAAACGAAGTGCGGCGGCTTGACGCCGACCTGCGTGATATAGTAGATCTTCAGACGGCGGCCCTTGTCCGTGGGCGGCTGGACGCGCGCGGTCGCGTCCTCCAGAATGTTGTTGAGCATGCCCGTTGTGATGCGCATGCTGTTCTGGTTGGAAACGGCGACGATCATGTCGAACAGCTTGTCGACACGCTGACCGGTCAGCGCCGAGATGAACACAACCGGTGCATAGGTCATGTAGCTGAGGTCGCGGCGGATCTCCGCCGTTTTCTCGTCCATCGTGTTCGTGTCCTTTTCGACCGTATCCCACTTGTTGACGACGATGATGCAGGCCTTGCCCGCCTCGTGCGCCAGACCGGCGACCTTGGTGTCCTGCTCGGTCACGCCCTCGTTGGCATCGATCAGGATGAGGCAGACGTCCGCGCGCTCGATGGCGGCGATGGAGCGGAGGTTGGAATACTTCTCGACCGCATCGTCGACCTTGGACTTGCGGCGCATACCGGCAGTATCGATGAACAGGAACTTGCCGGAGTCATTTTCAAAATAGCTGTCGATGGCGTCGCGCGTGGTGCCCGCGATGTTGGAGACGATCACGCGCTCTTCGCCGAGGATCTTATTGAGCAGGCTCGACTTGCCGACGTTTGGCTTGCCGATGATGGCGACCTTGATGACATCCTCGTCGTACTCCTCGCCGTCGTCCGGCGGGAAGCTTTCGACGCACGCATCGAGCAGATCGCCCGTGCCGTGGCCGTGGACGGCGGAAACCTCGATGGGGTTGCCGAGGCCGAGGGCATAGAATTCATATGCGTCTGGGTTTGCGTGGCCGGTCTGGTCGCACTTGTTGACGGCCAGCACGACCGGCTTTTTCGACCGCTTGAGCATGGACGCGACCTCCGCGTCTGCGGCGGTCAGGCCGACCGTTACGTCGACGACCATGATGATGACCGTCGCCGTCTCAATGGCGATCTCCGCCTGACGGCGCATAAATTTCAGCATTTCATTGTTCGTGCCCGGCTCGATGCCGCCGGTATCGACGAGCGCAAAGCCGCGCCCGTTCCACTCGCATTCGCCGTAGATCCGGTCACGGGTGACGCCCGGCGTATCCTCCACGATCGCCATGCGCTTGCCGGTCAGTTTATTGAAGAGCATCGATTTGCCGACGTTCGGCCGGCCGACGATGGCTACGATCGGTTTTGACATACCGGTTTGCCTCCTTTCATAGACAAGAAAAGAGGAAGGCGCACGGCCTCCCTCTCATCTCTTTCAGCGAAATCACTTAGCTTCAACAGAAATGACTTCACGGCCATTGTAGTAGCCGCAAGCCTTGCAGGCTCTGTGAGGCAGGCGGGGCTCGCCGCACTTCGGGCAAGC
>CADBOK010000160.1 GCA_902796245.1 Oscillospiraceae bacterium
ATCGCTGTGTTGGGGCCTTAGGGGTTCAAATGAACCATATATATTCTACCAAACCCATCGAAATTTGTCAATCTGGGCCGGTACAGATCCGCCCCGGGCGTCTGCCCGGGGCGGGTTTTTCGTATCACCGGTCACTCGATATCGTGGTTGACAACAGGTGCTGGCTTGTCGAGCTGTTCGGGGTGGGACAGCAGGCGCTTGAGGTGCTTGAGCGTGGTGGCGTAATAGAAGCCGTCGCAGATGCGCTCGTCGGTGTTGACGGTGTAGTCGATGTACTTGCGGCGCACGACGGTGCCGTCGTCGAGCACCTCGTTTTTGTGGTACTTGCAGCCGAAGGCCACGAAGACGGGCATGTTGCCGAAATCGTACAGATGGTGCACGATCGGCGGAATGCCGAGCGAGCCCATGGACGTAAAGAAGATCGAGGCGTGGAACGGGCTGACCTCCAGCAGGAATTTCGGCAGGAAGCCGAAGTAATCGATGGTCTTGAGCAGCCAGACCACAAATTTGAACAGCACGCCGGGGATCAGGGACAGGAGCTTTGCGGTCTTGTCAAAGTCGCTGCCGCCGATGGCCTGCCCCTGAATGGAAGCGATGCCCTTGTTGAGCTTTTCGTAGATATCGTCGATGGTGTCGGTCGGCTTCAGATGGAGCTTCGTGATCGACTCCGGCGCGGAGGTATCCATCGAGGTCTTGACGACCATGCAGAACTGGATGTCGTCGTCGCGCGAATAGACCCGCTGCCCGGACAGGAAGCGGTTGAGCTCCGGGTATTTCGCCACGCACTGGACATACGCGGCCAGAAATACGTGCGTCACGCCGAGATTTGTGAAGCCCTGCTTGCGCTTTTCGCGGATGTAGCGCTCCATGGCGGAGATCTCAACGGATTCGCGGATAAAATTGGACGATCCGATGCGCGTCGGCATGATATAATTGGCGACCACCGCCATGGGGTCGAGCGTGCGCAGCTTGCGGCCGTCGGACCGGTCGCCCCAGGTGGGATGATATGCGCCGTCGAGATAGACCTTCGCGCCGAGCAGCGTCAGGATCCCGGCCAGCAAAAACAGCATATCCGGCAAAATCTGCCGCAGCTGCGGCCAGGATTCCCGCGTGAATTCCTTCTCGTGCATGCCGACCAGAATGCCGAGCGCGGCAAGCAGCAGCAGAAGCAGCGGGATCGTGCTCTTGATGTGGCCGGAGACGGTCACGGCATAAAATGCGGCGATGGCAAGATACGCGATCCAGAACATGAACGTCAGCCAGAGATACGGCGAGACGAGCGTGATCTTGATGCCGTAATAAATGGCAAGCAGAATGACGGGTACGGACGAGCGGTAGAACCGGTCTTTGCCATTGCAGAGGATATTCAGCACATAGAACACACAGCCCACGACCGGCAGCACGACTAAAAACCACACCGTCTTTGCGTCTGCGCCTTTCCCACAGACATTTGCGATGCGAAGCACTGCCGAGGCCAGCATGACCAGCGCGGCCAGCCAGATAAGCGGGTTCTTCCGGCTGACATAGTAAGCAACTCTTTTCTTCATAGCTTTATCATACCAGCCGCAGGCAGAAAAAGCAAGAAAAACGGGGAAACGCAAAATTTTCCGCGCGGCTGCAACAAAATCCGCCGAAAGCCCGACATGATAGACGTCAGTATGCTGAACACAATGCAAAGGAGGAATGCGGCTTGGACGAACAGAAGCTGCTGCGGCAGCTGCAAAAGCAGCGCGCGGGCGCGCTGGAACAGGCGGTCGCGCGGTACGGCGCATACGTTCTGGCTATCATCCGCAACCGCAGCCGCGGCGCTCTGACGCCGGAGGACCACGAGGAGATCGCCTCAGACGTGTTCTTCGCGCTCTGGAACGGCGCTGGGCGCATCGAGCGCGGGCAGCTGCGGCCATGGCTCGGCGCGGTCGCGCGCAACCGGACGGCGGAGGCCATGCGGAAGCAGAACGTCTATCTCCCGCTGGAGGACGACACGCTCATCACGCTCGACCGGCTCTGGGAGCAGATGGTGGAAAAAGAGCGCTGCGCGGCGGTCGCGCAGGCCATGCGCGCCCTGCCGGACGAGGATCGGGAGATCTTTTACCGGTTTTACGATCTGTCGCAGACAGCCGCGCAGATCGCGGAGGACTTACAGTTGAACGCATCGACCGTGCGTTCGCGCCTGATGCGCGGACGGCGGACGCTGCGCGGATCTTGAACAAAACGATGGGGAAAATCAGGGAAACGAAACAAAAGCCCGCCCGGCCTGTCCGGACGGTGCTGATCGCGGCGGCAGTCGCGGCGCTGTTGTGCGGCAGTGCGTTCGCGGCGCACTCCTTTGGCTGGTTCGACCGGCTGTTCGGCGAAAAGGCCGCGCTGGTCGAGGAGCACGTGACCAGCTACGACGAAAATACGACTACGGATATCACACAGCCGGCGTACACCGAGGAAGAGCAGGCTATGATCGCCGAGGGCACGATGCAGGTGCCCGACACTGCCGCGCTGTCGGATACGGGCGTATCGGCCACGACGGAGAATTTCGTGTTTACGCTCGAATCCATGCTGGCCTCGAAGGATTCCGTTCTCGCAGTCATGCGTATTGACGCGCGGAACGAAGAAGCTGCGGCACAGCTTGCCGCGCTGCCGGAGGCCGACGGCTACCAGAAGGAACTTGAGCGGATGCTGAGGATCGGTGTGCGCAACAACACCGGCTTCGGCACGGATCATCGGCTGGAGTGGAAAAACGGCAGCATGGGAATGGACATGATTCGGGTAGACGGCAGCACAGCGTATGCGGTTGTGACGAACAACGGCGGCGAATTTGAACCGGGCGACCGGCTGCTGTTTGATGCGTCGTATCACGGACAGAACGCCGATCTGTTTGAGATTCCCGTACCGGAGCAGATGGAACAGGAACTGGTGATTGAGTTGGACGATCCATACTGGAAGACCGCAACGATCACGCCGATCTCCTTCCGGCTCGACGGGACTTCCTCGCCGCAGAGCAGCGATTCCGTGACTATCACATTGAAGGACGGAACGAGCTTTGATCTTGCCAGTGTGGAGAACGGCTACGCATACAGCGACTACGGAACCTACGGCTCCATGAGTCATTCGGGAACCGGAGCATATGAGTCAGATCACTGCAAGGAGAACTGGCTGTTCTCCCAGCTGATCGATCTGGACGAGCTTGCGTCCATCACTGTGTGCGGCGTCACGTATCCCGTTTCGCCATAACGCAGAAAGAGGCCCCTGCCGCGCATCGCGCGGCAGGGCCTTGCCGTTATGCCGGAAACAAACAGAAATCGGATGCACCCAAGCCTGCCCTTGTCATGCCCCGTATGATAAGGGCAGGTGGCATTTGCGTCAGCAAATGGCGGAGGGGATCTATTGCAAGGTTCAGAGTGCTCCGTAATTTGCAGCGTTCGAATTCCCTCAGGCCCTTTGTGCCAGCGTCCCTACCCCCTTTGGTCCTTCGGGCCATTTCCCCCTGATAGGGGGAATCGGCCCCTTGAGCCCAAGGGGAGCCTTTGCGTGGGGCGTGGATGACGGTCAATATGCCTCCTGCATTTTTTGCAGGACGGCTTCTTTTTTCGGGATGGACGGGATGGCACCGGAAATTTCGGTGGAGAGACTGGCCGCTGCCGCGGCGTAGCGGGCCATGTAGGCAAGCTCCTCCCGCGTCAGCGCCTCCGGCGCTTTTCCGAGCTCTAAAAAGCGCGATATCGCGCTGCCGCCGAAGATATCGCCCGCGCCGGTCGTGTCGACGGGATGCACCTTCGGGCAGCCGCAGGAGAATTCCGCCTGCGCATTCTGAAGCAGGCACCCCTTCGGCCCCAGCGTGACCATGACCAGCTTTACGCCCAGCGCCAGCACGCGCTTTGCGCCCTCCTCCGGGCCGCAGCCCCAGAGGAACTGCGTCTCTTCGTCGCTGATTTTGATAATATCCGCCTGCGAAAGGCCCCAGAGGATCTGCGCCTTCGCCTCCTGCTCCGTTTTCCACAGAGGGGCGCGGTAATTGGGGTCGTAGGTGACGAGCTTGCCGTGCGCTTTTGCGTACTCTGCCGCGCGGTACGTCGTGCTTCTGGCCGGTTCGTCGGTCAGCGAAAGCGAGCCGAAGTGGAACACGCGGGCGGCTTCCAGCATGGCTGGGTCGATCTCCTCCCAGCGCAGCTGCGTGTCCGCGCCGGGCTTGCGCGCGAAGGCGAACGAGCGGTCGCCGTGCGCGTCGAAGGTCACGAACGCAAGCGTCGTGAACGTGTCGGGGCTGACGAGGATGCCGCGCGTGTCGATCCCGGCGCGGCGCATCGTGCCGGTCAGCAGATGGCCGAAGGTGTCGTCGCCGACCTTGGCCAGAAACGCGGTCTTCTTTCCGTACGCGCTCAGCGCGGCAAGAAAATTGCCGGGCGCGCCGCCGGGGTTGGCGGCAAGCGTGGGATAGCCGTTTTCATCCTTTGCGCGCTCCGCGAGGTCGACGAGCAGCTCACCCAGCGCGATGACGTCATACATAGTCTCTGTCCTCCTGTGTTTTTTGTTATTTTACCATGAAAGCGCCCTCGACTCAACCGCCGCGCGTGAAAAAATGCGCGGCGCGTTCCGCCTTTACATTTGCGCGCGTATGTGGTAAAATTCTCAAAAGTATGAGCAAAGGGGAGGACGCGTCCATGCCGATGAGAAACGCCGCTGAATATCTGGAGTGCACCGCTGCGCGCGTCCCGGACAAGGTCGCCTTTTCCGACGCCTCCGGCAGTCTGACCTTCGGACAGCTGCTGCAGGACGCACGTGCGCTGGGAACCGTTCTGGCCGGGCTTCCGGGCTGCAAAAATGCGCCTGTGGCCGTGCTTACGGGCCGGACGGTGCAGAGCGTCGCGGCCCTGCAGGGCGTGCTGCAGAGCGGGAATTATTACGTCCCCATCGACGAGCAGATGCCCGAAGCGCGCATGCGCCGCATTCTCACGCAGGTGCACGCCCGCGCGATCGTGTTCCCGGAAGCGTGCCGCCCGCAGGCGGAGCGGCTGGCGGACTGCGCGCTGCTCGTGTGTCTGGAGGAGGCGGAGAAGACCGCGCCGGACGAGGCGCTTCTGCAGGCCAGGCGTGAGCAGATTATCGATCTCGACCCCGTGTACCTGCTCTTCACCTCCGGCTCGACCGGCACACCGAAGGGCATTGTGATCTCCCACCGCGCCATTCTGGACTTTACCGACTGGCTGACGGACTTCTGCGGCTATACCGAGCATGAGGTCTTCGGCAATCAGTCCCCGTTTTACTTTGACACCTCCTGCAAGGATCTGTACCAGACGCTCAAGCTCGGTGCGACGTGCGTGCTCCTGGAGAAAAAGTTCTTCGCGCTGCCGCTGTTTTTATTACAGGCGCTCGACCGACACGGCGTGACCGCCGTGAACTGGGCGACGTCCGCGTTCCATCTGGCGGCAAGCTCCGGCGCGCTCGAACGCTGCGTTCCGCATGCGCTGCGGAAGATCGTCGTCGGCGGCGAGGCTTTGCAGGCGCGGTACGTGAACATGTGGAAGCGCGCGATCCCGGAGGCGGAGATTTATAATATGTATGGCCCGACGGAAACGACCGTCGACTGCGCAGCGCTGCACCTGACGCGCGCATACCGCGACGACGAGCCGATCCCCATCGGAAAAGCCTGCCGCAATATGCAGCTGCTGCTGTTAAAGGACGATCTGAGCGAGGCGGCGCCGGGCGAGACGGGCGAGCTGTGCGTGCGCGGCTCCGGGCTTGCGGCGGGCTATTTCGCGGACGCGGAAAAGACCAACGCCGCCTTTATCCAGAACCCGCTCTGCCCCGATTACCGCGACATTCTCTACCGGACGGGCGATATGGCCGTGCAGCGCGAGGACGGGAATTTCTATTTTCTTGCCCGCCGCGACGGGCAGATCAAGCACATGGGCTACCGCATCGAGCTGGGCGAAATTGAAACGGCGCTCTACAGCGTCGAGGGCCTGCACGACGCCGTCTGCTTCTACGACGCAATGCGCGACAAGATCGTCTGCGTCTATGCGGGCAATCTGGACACCAATACACTTGCAAAGGCGCTGCGGACGGCGCTGCCGAAATATATGCTGCCGAATGTCTATGAAAGGCTGGAGGCGCTGCCGCACAACGCCAACGGCAAGCTTGACCGTGCGGCGCTGAAGGAACGGTTTTTGCATGCAGAGGGCTGAGAGCTACGCGGCGCTTGCGCCGCTTCTGTCCGCACAGCTGCGGCGCGGCGTGGTGACGAACTGCTTTTTATCCGCGGAGGACTACCAGCGGGAGCTGGCAAGCGGCCTGTTTTATGAGCAGGGCGAGGGTTTTCTGCTGCTCTTCCGGCAGCGGCAGGGGCATCTGCTTCTGAATTTTTACCTGCATCCGGACGCCGTGCTCCGGCTTCCCGCGCTGCGCGTCCCGGTCGTGACGGAGCTTGCCTGCCGCGAAAAGGACCGGGAGGCCATGCGCCGGGCGCAGGAGGCGCTGCAGGCGCTCGGCTTTGCCGAGCTCTTCCGCCGTCTGCGCCGCACGCGGGCGGCATGCCCTGCGCCGGATATCGCGGAAGCCGCGGACGCGGCTTCGTTTGAGGCCGTGCAGGCGTTTCTTCTTGCGCAGTTTGACCCGCTGACGGGCTGCATCCCGCCGGACGAAGACCTCCGGCAGGCGGTCGACGCCGGGCAGATGCTCTGCCTGACGGACGCGGCCGGGATCGCGGGGTTACTTCACTATGCGCCCGGGCGGGCACAGTGCGAGATCCGCCATCTGGCCGTGCGCGCGGACTGCCGCGGGCGCGGCTGTGCCGGACGGCTGCTGCGCATGCTGGAGGCGAAAACCGGCGGGCAGAAATGCGCCGTCTGGACAAGAGCGGGGAACGCGCCCGCCGAACATGTATATGAAAAAAACCGGTTTCAGCCGGACGGATGGTCGTCCGCCGTGCTGCGGCTGGGATAAAGGAGTTTTTTGCACTATGAGAAAGCAGATCATGGAGATCCTGACGGAAATTTGCCCGGGCGTCGACTTTGAAAACGAAAAAGCCCTCATCGACGACGGACTGATCGACTCGCTGGACATCGTCGCGGTCGTGACGGAGCTGATGGAGGCGTTCGACGTGGAGCTCGGCGTGGACGATCTGACGCCGGAGAATTTCAACAGCGTCGAGGCCATCGAAGAGCTCATCGAGAGCAAGCAGAGCTGAGATGTCGTTTGCCTCCCTGCCCTTTGTGGGGCTCGTCGCGGCGGGCGTGATTTTGTATTATCTCGTGCCGAAGCGGGCGCAGTGGCTTCTGCTGCTGGCGGTAAGCATGGCGTTCTATCTGGCGGGCGGCGCAAAGCGCGCGGTCTGGCTGGTGCTGGTTGCGGGGCTTACGTGGCTGGCGGGACTGCTGCTTGAAAAGCAGAACGCGCGGCCCGCGCCGGATAAGACGGCGAAAACGGCGGTGCGGCGCGTGAAAAAGCGCATCTGCGCGGCGTGTCTCGTGCTGTGCTTCGGGCTTTTGTATCTCATGAAATACTGGAATTTCACGGCCTCCGCCCTGCCGTCCGCCATCGGGGACAAGCTGCCCCGGTGGGATTTCGTCGTGCCGCTGGGCCTGTCCTATTTCATTTTTCAGGCAGCCGGGTACGTGATCGACGTGTACCGCGGGAAGTATCCCGCGCAGAAAAACCCCCTGAAGTACGGCCTGTTCGTCTCCTTCTTTCCGCAGATGGTGCAGGGCCCCATCAGCCGGTACGACCAGCTTGCCCCGCAGCTGCTTTCCGCACGCGGTCTTGACTGGCGCGACCTTAAATTCGGCATTCAGCTGTGCCTGTGGGGGTATTTCAAGAAGCTTGTGATTGCCGACCGGGCCGCCGTGCTGGTAAACGCCGTCATTACGGAAAACTGCCCCTACGGCGGCGCGGTCGTCGCCTGCGGCATTCTGTTCTATTGCATCCAGCTCTACTGCGATTTTTCCGGCGGAATCGACATTACGCGCGGCGTCGCGCGGATGTTCGGAATCGACATGGCCGAAAACTTCCGCCGCCCGATCTTTGCCACGTCCCTGACGGATTACTGGCGCCGCTGGCACATCACGCTCGGCGCGTGGATGCGCGACTATGTGTTTTATCCGCTGTCCCTGTCCCGCGGCTTCGGCAAGATCTCCCGCTGGGCCCGCGCGCATATCAGGGGAACCGGCGGCAAAATCTTCGCCACGTCGCTTGCGACGTTCATCGTCTATCTCATCATCGGCGTCTGGCATGGGGCGAATTTCCGCTACATTGCCTTCGGCTTGTGGAACGGCGTGCTCATCACGGCGTCGCTGCTGCTGGAAAAGACGTTTCTGCGGTGGAAGGCGGCGCTGCATATCGATGACAAGTCTGCCGCGTGGCGCGTGTTCATGACGCTTCGCACGGGTCTGCTGGTGTTTGTCGGGCGGTATTTTACCCGCGCGCCGCGTCTGCGCAGCGTGTTCACGCTTTTAAAGACGACCGTGCTGCATCCGCAGCCGTCGCAGCTGCTTGATGGGACGCTGCTGTCGCTCGGGCTTGCGAAGACGGATTTTCTGGTGGTCGCGCTGGCGCTGGCCGTGCTGCTGACACTCGAGTGCTTCCAGGAGCGCGGCGTGCACATCCGTCCGGCGCTGGAAAAGAAGCCCGGCTTTGTGCAGTGGCTCGCCGTGACGGCGCTGCTGCTGGCCGTGCTGCTGCTCGGCGTGTTCCGGGCCGGGTATATCCCGTCGGGCTTCATTTATACGCAGTTCTGAGGCGGTGATGCAATGAGTTCAAAAAAATGGGTGCTGGTCTTTCTCGCGACCGTTTTTGTGCTGGCCGCGCTGCTGGCCGGACTGAACGCGGCGGTCGACCCGTTTGGCGCGTTCGGGGACCGGCTGCTTTCCTGGTTCTCCTACGACGAGACGAATAACCCCCGCGTGGCGAAGCTGTCCTATCTCGAGCAGCACCATGACGAATACGATTCCTATATCCTCGGCTGCTCGTCCACCAGCTCGTTCCCGGTGGATGCATTCAACGAGGCGTTTGACGCGCGCTTTTACAATCTCATCATGTACGGCGCGGATATGCGCGACTGCGAAAAGATCACACGGTACCTGATCGAGCATTACGAGGTGAAAAATCTCATCCTGAACGTCTATCTCGACAACGGTCTGGAATACGACGAGGAATCCGACCGGCTGACGAAGAGCCTCCATTATAAAGAGGATCCGGACACGTCCGCACTGTCTTTTTACACGCGCTATCTCTTCGCCGACCCGCGCTACGCGCTCGCGAAGCTGAACGCGCTGCGCACGGACACCATTCTGCCGCAGACGTTCGACGTGTTTGACGAGCGAACGGGCTGTTATGACAAGCGCGTGCGCGACGCCGAGCCCATCGGCAGCGCGGAGCGCTATCTGGAAAGCTACCCCGTCTTTGCCGACTATCCGCACCAGACGCTCTCGCTTCCGTATACGGAGCCGTGCATGCAGAGCGTCGCGGCGATCAGGGCCATGTGCGAGGAGGCGGGCGTGAACCTCACCGTCGTTGCCGGGCCGGTGTATGCCGCGTATCTGAAAAACTATCAGACGGAGGATATCGCGGCGTTTTACCGGTCGCTTGCGCAGGTCACGCCGTTCTGGGACTTTTCGTCCAGCAGCGTCAGCTGCGAGATGCGCTATTTCTACGATGGGACGCACTTCCGCAACAACGTCGGCGAGATGATGTGCGCCCGCATGACGGGCAGGACGGATCTCTGGCTCCCGGACGATTTCGGAACGTATGTGACCGCCGACACGCCGGAGGAGTATTTTACAGACGTTCTGTCCCCGGCGGCGCTTTCGCCCGACGAGATCAGCGCGCAGGTGCCGATCCTTATGTACCACCATCTGTCCGAGGACGTCACGAACAGCGAAATGGTGTCTCCGGAGCAGTTTGAGGCGCAGATACGGGCGCTTTCCGAGGCCGGGTATACCGGCGTCTCGTTTGACGAGCTGCAGGCGTATGTCCTGCGCGGCGCGCCGCTTCCCGAAAAGCCGGTCGTTATTACCTTTGACGACGGGTACGAGAGCAACTACACGCTGGCCTATCCGATTTTGCAGAAGTACGGCATGAAGGCGACGATCTTCGCCATCGGCGTTTCGTTCGGAAAGGATCATTATAAGGACACGGACTATGCCATCACGCCGCACTTCGGCGCGGCGGAGGCGGCGGAAATGGCCGCGTCCGGCCTCATTTCCATCCAGAGCCACACCTACGACATGCACCAGTGGCCGCCGTATGAGTCGGGCTCCGCCGTGCGGGAGAACATTCTTCCGCTCCCGGGCGAAAGCGAGGAAGCGTATGTGCAGGCGCTGACGGAGGACTTTACGCGCAGCCGCGCGCTCTTAGAGGACGCTGCCGGCCAGCCGGTCGACGTGCTGGCATACCCTGCGGGGCAGTATTCCACGCTCGCGCAGGTCACGCTCCAGTCGCTCGGCGTGCATGTGACGCTCTCGACCAATCCGGGTGTCAACACCGTCGTCAGAGGTCTGCCGCAGACGCTTTACGCCATGCTCCGCTTCGGCATCACGGAGGACGTGACGCCGGAGGCGCTACTGGACATGATCCGATAAAACAGAAGAAGCAGGCTGCCTGCGAGGCAGCCTGCTTTTGCATAAAAATACATGTATTCCCATATAAACGGGCTTCAAAAACAAACCTGCATAAAAAATTTTAGGTAAGCAAAAATTTTGTTTGACATCTGCCTTTCATGTGGTATGATGGTAACAGAAGGCGTCTGCACGGCAGGCGCATACAGATCAGAAAGAATAATAAATAAATGGGAGGTACCCTGCATTTATGAATTATGATGCTATCAAGAAGGCTGCCGAAGGCTACCGTGCCGACATGGCAAAGTTCCTCCGCGACATGATCGCGATCCCGTCCGAGTCCTGCGAGGAAGAGGGCGTCGTCAAGCGTATCGCCGCCGAGATGGAAAAGCTGGGCTATGACAAGGTCGAGTTCGATAAGCTCGGCAACGTCATCGGCTGGATGGGCACTGGCGACAAGATCATCGCCATCGACTCCCATATCGATACCGTCGGCATCGGCAACCGCGAAAACTGGACCGCGGATCCCTACACCGGCTATGAGACCGACGAGATCATCTACGGCCGCGGCGGCTCCGACCAGGAGGGCGGCATGGCTTCCGCTACCTACGGCGCAAAGATCATGAAGGATCTGAACCTCATCCCCGAGGGCTACAAGATCATGGTCGTCGGCTCCGTGCAGGAAGAGGACTGCGACGGCATGTGCTGGCAGTCCATCGTCAACGAGTATTTCAACGGCCCCGAAGACGCCCGCAGCAAGGTTGAGTTCGTCATCTCCACCGAGCCGACCGACGGCGGCATCTACCGCGGCCATCGCGGCAGAATGGAGATCCGCGTCGACATGCACGGCGTCTCCTGCCACGGCTCCGCTCCGGAGCGCGGCGACAACGCCATCCACAAGATGGCCGAGGTCATCCTCAACGTCCGCGATCTCAACGAGAACGACGCTGCCGACGACAAGGAGATCAAGGGCCTTGTCAAGATGCTCGACCCGAAGTACAACCCCGAGCACTACGAAGACGCCCGCTTCCTCGGCCGCGGCACCTGCACCACCAGCCAGATCTTCTACACCTCTCCCTCCCGCTGCGCTGTTGCGGACTCCTGCTCCATCTCCATCGACCGCCGCATGACCGCGGGCGAGACCTAC
>CADBOK010000161.1 GCA_902796245.1 Oscillospiraceae bacterium
GATTATACTACATTTTGCTCTGGATTTCTACCTTTTTTGGAAGATCGTCCCTGATTCAACCGGAATTTTCCCTCTTTTTTCGCGTTTTTCCTCCACTTTGCGAAAAATCTCTTTCTTCTTCGGCACAGGTATGATACGATATAACAAATTTTTCAGAAGAGAGGCCGTCTCCATGCTCGGAGTTCTTATCAACGCGCTGGCCGTCCTTGCCGGCGGCTCCGTCGGGCTGCTGGCGAAGAAGGGCATACCGGAGAAAATTACAAATGCAATCATGACCGCCATCGCGCTGTGCGTGATCTACATCGGCGTCAGCGGGATGCTGAAGGGCGAAAATACGCTCGTTCTGATCGTCTCGATGGTGCTCGGCACCGCCGTGGGGACGCTTCTGGATCTCGACGGGCGCATCGAGCGTCTCGGCAGCAGGCTTGAGCGCCGGTTTCAGCGCGGTGGAAAAAGCACCCCCATCGCCGAGGGCTTTGTGACGGCCTCGCTGCTGTTCTGCGTGGGGGCCATGGCGATCCTCGGCAGCTTCAACGCAGGTCTGAAGCAGGACTATGAGCTCTTATTCACAAAATCTCTGCTCGACGGCATTTCGTCGTGCATGCTGTCCGTCTCGCTGGGGCTGGGCGTGCTGTTTTCCTCTGTTCCCCTGTTCATCTATCAGGGACTTCTGGCCCTTCTGGCGCATGTGATTGCGCCGCTGCTGTCCGACGCGGCCATCGCGGAGATTACGTGCTGCGGCTCCGTGATGATCCTCGCCATCGGGCTCAACATGCTGCACCTCACGAAAATCAAGACCGCCGATCTGCTGCCCGCCGTGCTGTTTGCACCGGTGCTGACCTGGGCGTTTTCCTATCTGCCGCTGTAAGCACATCCTGCGCGTCCGGCGTTTTGCCGGGCGCTTTTTTTGTAAATGCTATGGAAAACGTGCCGGTTTTATAGTAAAATAAACACAGATCTGCGTCCCGCCGCATAGAATAGCGCGGAGGGATGCGGAATGATCTGGATGATCGTATGTGCGGTGCTGGCGTCTGCCGGGCTGCTTTTCATTGTGTGGGCGCTTCTGGGCTGGTGCGTCCTGCCGCCGAGGCGCGAGGCAATTACCATCTACCGCCTGTCCGCGTCCGAACCGCAGCTTGAGCGGCAGGTGCGGGCGTTCGTCTGGTCGCGTGAGAGCGGCCTTTCGGGCGGGCGGCTGATTCTGGCTGGCGGAGAAGAGCCGCCGGAGACCGCGGCGCTGGCAGAGCGTCTGGCCGCGCAGTATGCCTGCGTGGAATACCGCCCCTGCGCGGCATGTCGGGAGTAAGAAGCATGGAACAGGAATCGCAAATGATACAGGGGACCGTCCTTGCGGTCATTTATCAGAACCCGGAAAACGGCTACTGCGTGCTGAAGGTCCGCACGGAGCAGGGGGAAAGCGTCACCGTTGTCGGCACCATCCCCATGTGCGTCGTGGGCGAGCGGCTGGCCATCGTCGGCAAATGGACGCGCCACCAGTCGTTCGGCCAGCAGTTTGAGGCCGAATTTTTAGAGCGCCTCATGCCGGAGACGGTGAGCGAAATTCTGGCATTCCTGTCCTCCCGCGCCGTCAAGGGCATCGGGCCGAAAATGGCGGAGAAGATCGTCTCCCGCTTCGGAGAGCAGAGTCTGAACGTGCTGGAGCAGGAGCCCATGCAGCTGACGCAGATCCCCGGCATCAGCGAAAAAAAGGCGCAGGAGATGTCCGAGAGCTTTCAGCGGCAGTCCGGTATCCGGCGTCTCATTGAATTTCTGACCATTTATCATCTGCCCGCTCAGCTTGCCGTGCGGCTCTACCGCGCCTACGGAGAGCTTGCACAGGAGGCGCTGCGCGACGACCCGTATCTGCTGACCGACGGCTATTACCGTGCGGACTTCTCGCAGGTCGACGCCTTTGCCATCGCTCTCGGCGTCAGCGCCGACGACGAGCGGCGCGTGGAGGCGGGCATTTTATTTGAACTATCCTATAATCTCGGCGCGGGCCATACGTTTATCCCGCAGGACAAGCTCCGCGCGGCGACATGCGCGCTGCTCGAGCTGGACGGCGAGACGATCGACGCCGGGATGCTCCGCCTGCAGGAGCAGGGACGGATGGAGCTGAGCCCGGTTGCGGGACTCACGGCCTGTTATCTGCCGGAGCTTTACGAGGCCGAGACGTATGTCTGCCGGAGAATCTTATCCATGGCAGACGGCGAATACCTGGAACCGGGACGCATTGACGATCTGGTCGCGGAGATCGAGGACAGGCAGGAAATCGACTATGCGCCGGAGCAGCGCAGCGCCATCCGCGCGGCGGCCTCCCGGCAGCTTCTGATCGTAACGGGCGGCCCCGGCACGGGCAAGACGACGGTCATGTCCGGCATTCTGCGGCTGTTTGACGCGCTGAAGCTCAAGACGCAGCTGGCCGCGCCGACCGGCCGCGCCGCGAAGCGGCTTTCCGAGGTGACGGGCCGCGAGGCCTCGACCATCCACCGGCTCTTAGAGGCGCAGTTTGACGAGGCGACGGGCCGGATGGCCTTTTTTCACGACGAAGACGCGCCGCTTTCCTGCGACGCGATGATCGTGGACGAGACATCAATGGTGGACCTGCAGCTCATGGCGTCGCTTCTGAAGGCGCTGAAGCCCGGCTGCCGCCTGCTTCTGGTCGGCGACCCGGATCAGCTGCCGCCGGTCGGCGCGGGAAACGTCTTTTCCGACCTCATCCGCAGCGGCGTGGTGCAGACCGTCCGCCTGACCGAGATCTTCCGGCAGGCACAGAGAAGCCTCATCGTCATGAACGCCCACGCGGTCAATCAGGGCGAGCTGCCCTTGCTCACGGCGACCGACCGGGACTTTTTCTTCCTGCGCCGCCGCGACCCGGCGGCAGCCGTGAAGACCATACAGGAGCTCTGCCTGACACGGCTGCCGAAGAACATGGGCATCCAGCCGTCCGACATTCAGGTGCTCAGTCCCAGCCGCAAGCACGAGACGGGCACGAAGGCCCTGAATCTTGCGCTACAGGCCGTGCTGAATCCGCCCGCGGAGGGCAAAAAAGAGAAAAAACACGGAGATTTTTCCTTCCGGACCGGCGATCGGGTAATGCAAATCCGGAATAACTATGATATAATGTGGAAACGGGCCGACGGACTCGGCGCGGGAACGGGCATTTTCAACGGCGATATCGGCACCGTCACGGACATCAGCTTTCAGGACGAAACCATGACCGTCCAGTTTGACGACCGGACGGCAGAATACGCCTTCGACATGCTCTCCGAGCTCGAGCCGGCCTATGCCATGACCGTCCATAAAAGTCAGGGCAGCGAATACCGCGCGGTCATCCTGTCGCTCTGCGGCGGGCCGCAGATGCTTCTGACGCGCAGCGTTTTATATACCGCCATCACCCGCGCGCGCGAGCTGCTGATTATCGTCGGCAATGAGGAAACCGTCGCCGCCATGACCCGCAACGACCGCCGCCAGCGGCGCTATTCCGGACTCAAGCTCCGGTTGGAGGGCAAGGCATGAGCATCCTTTCCTGGCTTCTTGATCTGCTCTACCCGCCGAAATGCGTCGTCTGCGGCAAGCTCCTGACGGTAAAGGCCCCGGTGTGCCCGCACTGCCTGGACGCGCTCCCGGAATTTGACGGCGCAGCGCCCTCCGTGCGCTTTACGAGCGGCGGCGCGGTCAGCTTTTTCTACGAGGGGAAGCTGCGTGAGTCGTTCCTGCGCTTCAAATTCGGCGGTTCGGCCTACTACGCACAGACCTACGGCGCGTGGATGGCCCATACGATTTGCGATAAGCTCGCGGGAACATACGACGTACTCACCTGGGCGCCGGTCAGCCGCGCGAGAAAGCGCAAACGCGGCTATGACCAGGCGGCGCTTCTGTGCCGCGCGCTCGGGGCCCGGCTCGGACTGGAACCCGTGCAGACGCTCGGGAAGATCAAGGATCCGCCCGCGCAGTCCACGCTTGCAGGCGCCGAACAGCGGCGGGCAAACGTCTCCGGCGCGTACCGGGCCGAGCAGCCCGAGCGCTTCGCGGGAAAGCGCGTCCTCATCATCGACGACATTGTAACGACCGGCGCAACACTGGCAGAATGCAGCCGCACGCTGCTGCAGGCAGGCGCGTCGGACGTTGTTTACGCGGCGTTTGCCGCGCCGAGAAAACAAGACTGAAGGATAACAAAGCTATGAAACTGATTCGTGATATCGGCATTGATCTTGGCACGGCGAACGTGCTCTGCTATGTGGAGGGCCGCGGCATCGTCCTGCGCGAGCCGTCGGTCGTGGCGGTGGATAAAAACACCGGCAAGGTTCTGCAGGTCGGCGCGGCCGCGCGCAACATGCTCGGGCGCACGCCGGGCAACATCGTCGCCGTGCGTCCGCTGCGCGACGGCGTCATCACCGACTATGAAATGACGGAGAAAATGCTGGAGCAGTTTCTCAAGAAAATCAACAAATTTACGCTCGTCAAGCCCCGCGTCATCGTCTCCGTCCCGTCCGGCATCACCGAGGTCGAAGAGCGCGCGGTTATTCAGGCCGCCATGGAGGCCGGCGCGCGCCGCGTGTATCTGATCGAGGAGCCGTTTGCCGCCGCGCTCGGCGCGAAGCTGGCAATCTCCGGGCCGGAGGGCCACATGGTCGTCGACATCGGCGGCGGCACGACGGATATCGCCGTTCTGAGCCTGAACGGCATCGCGGCGTCCTCGTCCATCAAGGTTGCGGGCGACACGTTCGACGAGGCGGTCGCGGCCTATATGCGCAAGCGCTACGGCATGCTTATCGGCCTGAATACAGCCGAAGAGGTCAAGATCACCATCGGCTGCGTCTACCCGCGCCCGCAGGAGCTCTTCATGCTTGTCAAGGGCCGCGACGCGAAGACGGGTCTGCCGAACGAGGTAACAATCTCGTCGGCTGAAATGCTCGAGGCGTTCAAGCGTCCGGCGCGGCAGATCGTCGACGAGGCTCTGGACGTTCTGGAGCATTCCTCGCCGGAGCTGGTGGCCGATATCGCGCAGACCGGCATCGTCCTCACAGGCGGCGGCAGTCTGCTCTACGGCTTTGACAAGCTCATTTCCGAGCGCACGGAGATCGCCTGCTCCATCGCGGACGACGCAGACTCCTGCGTGGCCAACGGCTGCGGCCGGAGTTTGCAGTGGATCAGCTCCATGCAGGAGGGCACCATCAACCTGGCCCGCCGCAAGCTGATGAAGGAGCAATAATACGAACAATACAAAAAGCCCGGCACGCCGGGCTTTTTCCGATTGGAGAACGGACTATGAAAAAGGCGCTGGATGCCAATCAGCTGAAGCTGATTGCGATTCTCGCCATGACGGTCGACCATATCGCGTGGCTGCTCTTCCCCGGCTATTCGAGCGGGGCGCTGCCGGTCGTGATGCACATCATCGGCCGTCTGACCTGCCCCATCATGTGCTATTTTATCGCCGAGGGCTATTATCACACGCGAAATATCAACAAATACACCTTCCGGCTGTTCCTCTTCGCCGTGATCTCGCATTTTGCATATATCTTCGCATCCAACGACTTTGTAGACGCCCGCTCGTTCATCCCATTCTATTTCGGGGGCATCCTGAACCAGACGAGCGTCATGTGGCCGCTCGCGTGGGGGCTTGTGATGCTGCGCGTGGCGAACAGCGAACGCTTTACGCAGCTGCAGAAGACGCTTCTTGTGATTCTCATCTGCCTGGTCAGCTTTCCGAGCGACTGGAGCTGCATCGCGAGCCTGTGCGTGCTGGCTTTCGGCACGAACCGGGGCGATTTGAGGGCGCAGGGACGGTGGATGCTGTTTTTTGTGGCGATCTACGCCGTCGTGTATTTCTTTGCGCTCGACAAGCTCTACGGTGTTTTGCAGATGGCCGTCGCGCTGTCCCTGCCGCTGCTCGCGCGCTATAACGGCCAGCGCGGAACAAACGCGCAGGTCAACAAATTCCTCAAATGGTTCTTCTATCTCTACTATCCCCTGCACCTGACCATCCTCGGCGCGATCCAGTATTTCCGCTGACGCAAAAACCGCCTCCCGGCCTGTGCCGGGAGGCGGTTTTGATCACAGATGGGGAATGCTTATCTGGTCAGCGCGGCGGTGTCCTGCGCGATCATGAGCTCCTCGTTGGTCGGGATGACCCAGACGGTGACCTTGGAGTCGGGCGTGGAGATGACGACCTCTTCGCCGCGGAGCTTGTTCTTCTCCGGGTCAAGCTTGACGCCGAGGTATTCCAGACCGTCGCAGATAGATGCGCGCATGGAGCCGGAGTTTTCGCCGACGCCGGCAGTAAAGACGATGCAGTCCACGCCGCCCAGAGCCGCGGCATAGGCGCCGATGTACTTACGGACCTCGTAGGCAAACTTGTCGAGCGCCAGCTGCGCGGCCTCGTTGCCCTTTTCAGCAGCGGCGTCCAGATCGCGGAAGTCGGAGGAAACACCGTCGGACAGAGCCAGAACGCCGGACTTCTTATTGAGCATGGTCAGGCAGTCATCGGCGGACATGTTGTACTTGTTCATGATGAACTGCGCGACGCAGGTGTCGATATCGCCCGCGCGGGTGCCCATCGGGACGCCGGCCAGAGGGGACAGGCCCATGGAGGTATCCTGGCACTTGCCGTCCTTCACAGCGGACAGGGACGAGCCGTTGCCCAGATGGCAGACAATAACGCGGTGTGCGTTCTCCACGCCGCCCATCAGCTCAATGCAGCGCTTGGACACATAGCGGTGGGACGTGCCGTGGAAGCCGTAGCGGCGCAGATGGTCTTCGGTATAGTACTTGGTGGGGATGGCATAGCGGTAGGCCTTCGGGGGCATGGTCATATGGAACGCGGTGTCGAACACGGCGACCTGGGGCTTGCCCGGCATGGCCTTTTCGCAGGCCTCGATGCCCATGAGGTTGGCGGGGTTATGCAGCGGGCCGAGGGGGATGCACTCGCGGATGGCCTGCTTGCAGGCCTCGTCGATGATGCAGCTCTCGACAAACTTGTCGCCGCCATGCAGAACGCGGTGGCCCACAGCGTCGATCTCGTCGACGGACTTGATGACGCCGTCCTGCGGATCGACCAGAATGGCCATGACCGCTTCGATTGCTTCCTTGTGGGTGGGCATGGGGATGTCCTTTTCCACCTTCTTGCCGGTCGCGGGAACCTTGTGCGTCAGACGGCCGTCCAGACCGATACGCTCACACAGGCCCTTGGCGGTGACATCGCCGGTGTCCGGGTTCATGAGCTGGTACTTGAGGCTGGAGCTGCCAGCGTTGATAACCAGAATATTCATACTTCCATTCACTCCTGTATTTCTTTTTTCAGTCATTCGTGTTACTATATATGATAGCTATTGTTCATCATACAACAAAACCCAAACAGAAACAAGAGCTTTGCAAGATTTTTTTACCGGAGGATCTTCTATGCAGACGGTCGGCGTGATCTGTGAATACAATCCCTTTCATCTCGGCCATGCGCGGCAGCTGGAGCTGCTCCGGCAGAAGCTGGGGCCGGAAACGGCAATCGTCTGTCTGATGAGCGGAAACTATGTCCAGCGCGGAGAGCCTGCGATATTTGATAAGTGTGTGCGGGCACGGGCGGCTGCAGAGGCGGGGGCAAGCCTCGTGCTGGAGCTGCCGGTGACGGCGGTGCTGCGCTCAGCGGAGGGGTTTGCGGCGGAGGGCGTGCGGATCCTGTCCGCCCTTGGCTGCGGCTTTCTCGGCTTCGGCTGCGAATCCGGGGACGGGGACGCGAGCCTCCGCGCGGCAGAGGCTTCCTGCATGCCGGAATTTGAACAGGCGCTGCACACGAATATGCAGACCGGCCTCAGCTACGCCGCCGCGCGGCAGCGGGCGCTGGAAGCGCTCAGGCAGGACGGACAGCTGCTCATGAAACCCAACGACATTCTGGCTTTTGAATACTGCCGCGCGCTCCTCACGCAGAACAGTCCCATGCGTCCGCTGGCCGTCCTGCGCCCCGGCGATTATCACGCATACACGCCGGACGCGGAGAACCCGTCCGCCACGGCGGTGCGGCGGCTGATTCTGTCGGGCGGCGATTGGCGGCGGTACGTTCCGGCGGAGTGCCTGTATGAGGAGGCTGCGCCGCACGCGCTTATCTGGGGCGAGCGGGCGATGCTGGCCCGGCTGCGCGGACTGGAAAAGCAGGACTGGGCGCGCGCGGCGCACGGCTCGGAGGGGCTGTGGTCAAAGGTCTGGCGGGCTGTGCAGACGCAGCCGGATTACGAGCATATCCTCGAGGCGGCAAAATCAAAGCGCTATCCGCGCACAAGACTCCAGCGGCTGCTGCTGTGCGCGTATCTCGGTATTGACGCCGGGCAGCTTGCAGAGGTGCCGCCCTATGTCCGTGCGCTTGCCTTTGACGAGCGGGGACAGACTCTTTTGCGGCAGGCAAAAAAGCGCGGGGAAATTTGCCTTGTCAATGCGGGGCAGCGTCCGCCGGATCTGCCGTATTACGCAATGGAATGCCGCGCTGCAGATCTGTATACGCTCTTTGGCGCGCCGGGTACGTGCTGCTGCGCCGGAATGGAACAGAAGTATAGAATTTTCCGGAAGAAAAAATGAAAAATTGCGGTATTTTCTAAAAACCGCTTGACAGATCATGCCTCCTGTGCTACTGTGTTAATCACTTAATACAGCAGAACAGGAGGTGACTTCATGTCCTGGCAATTTCAGGCCGATCAACCCATCTATACGCAGCTCGTCGCGCGCTTGCAGCAGCAGATCGTTTCCGGCGTCTATCCGCCCGGGAGCAAGCTTCCATCGGTGCGCGAGCTTGCAGCCGATGCCGGTGTCAACCCGAATACCGTGCAGCGCGCCTTTGCCGAGCTGGAGCGCGCGGGACTGATCTACACGCAGCGCACCGCCGGCAAGTTCGTCACCGAGGATGCAGCCGCCGTCGCCGCTGCGCGCCGCTCGCTCGCCGAGGCGCAGACCCGGCAGTATCTCGCGGCCATGCGCGCGCTTGGCTGCGGAAAGCAGGAAATTCACAATCTATTCGATCAAATGGAGGAACAGGAACATGCCGATCTTTGAATGCCGCGCGCTGGAAAAGCGCTATGGCGCGGCCATGGCGCTCGACCATATCGATCTCGCGCTCGAACCCGGCCGCATCGTTGGCCTGCTTGGGCCAAACGGCAGCGGAAAATCCACCCTGATCAAGCTTGCCATGGGGCTGCTGCAGCCCACCAGCGGAGAAGTGCTGATCGGCGGCCAGGCACCGTCACCGCAGACCAACGCCGTCGTGTCCTATCTCCCGGACCGCATTACGCTCAGCCCCTGGATGAAGACGCGCCAGCTGCTTGATTTCTATGGCGACTTCTTTGCCGATTTTGACCGCGCAGCCGCCGAACGGATGCTCTCGCAGCTCGGTCTGGATCTCAACCAGTCCGTCCGTCAGATGTCCAAGGGCATGAAGGAAAAGGTCCAGCTCGTGCTTACCATGAGCCGCAGAGCGAAGCTCTATCTGCTCGACGAGCCGATCGGCGGCGTCGATCCCGCCACGCGCGATTATATCCTGCATACCATTATTTCAAACTATAACCCCGAGGCTGCCGTCATCATCAGCACACACCTGATCGCCGATGTCGAGCCGGTGCTTGATGATGTCATTTTCCTCGATCATGGACACGTCGCGCTGCACGAGAGCTGCGAGGAGATCCGCGAGACGCGCGGCCAGTCGGTCGACGCCCTGTTCCGGGAGGTATTCAAATGCTGGGAAAACTGATCAAACACGAGTTCCGCGCCACAGGCCGTCTGATGGCGCCGCTGTTCGGCGCGCTCTTGCTGCTGGCTGTCTTTGCCCGCGTCACAAATCAGATCCTGCAGCAGGTGCCGAATCCCACGCGCGTCCTCTATATTGTCAGCGTCCTGCTCGCCATTGTCTATGTGCTGGCGGGTCTTGGTGTGATGGTCTTCTCCACCGTTCTGATGATCAAGCGCTTCCACCAGAACTTCCTTACCGACGAGGGCTATCTCATGTTCACGCTTCCCGTCAGTGTCCACAGCCTGCTCTGGTCGAAGCTGATTACCGCCGCGCTCTTTTTCCTGTTCACGTTTGCGGCGGAGCTGCTTGCCCTCGCCATCGTGATCTGGCAGGGCGGCGTGTCGGCAGGCGTTTATAACAACTTTATATCCGGACTGCGCGAGCTGGGCAGCTATTACACCGGTAACGGCATCGCCATTGCGCTGGAGACCTTTGCGATGCTGTTCGTCAGCCTGCTTGTCACCTGCCTGCTGTTCTACGCGCCCATGTCCATCGGCTACAGCTTTGCCAACCATAAGGGGCTTCTTTCCGTCGTGTTCTATTTTGTCATTCAGGCCGTGCTGCAGATCTTCGGCGTCTTTACGCTCGCAGGGATCGCGGATGACGGCTCCCTTCTGAACCGCATGCTGCAAAATGTCTTTTCAGGCGGCCGCATGGTCGTCGTCAATGGGGTCGTCAGTGAGACTCCGCACGCCGTCGCCCAGTTTTTCCACGGTACCATGCTCCTGTCCCTGCTCGCAGAGCTTGTCCTCGGCGCGATCCTCTATTTTCTCACCTACTTCATGCTCCGCAAACGCCGGAACCTCCAGTA